>NZ_JAVJTO010000070.1:0-178350 GCF_040220235.1 Coleofasciculus sp. B1-GNL1-01 | reverse complement strand
AGGGTCTTTAGTATCACCTAAGCTGTTATGCATTTAAATTGGGTATTAGTAGCGAGCAAGATGCTCGCACTACAAGGCTTTCGCCGTTATTGATATTAAGGTTTAAATGCCGAACAGCTTATTGCGCTAGTTGTAAAAATTCGATACTCTACGAGTATAACTATAGTTATACTTATCATGAAAACAGCCATTTCAATTCCTGATCCGCTTTTTGACGCAGCGGAACAATTTGGAAAACGCATGGGATTATCTCGGAGTCAGCTTTATGCGGTGGCACTTCAAGACTACTTGCAAGCGCATAAACAGGATCAGATTACTCAACAGTTAGATGCCGTCTATGCCAATGAAAGCAGCAGTCTTGATCCTCTTTTTGTACAGCTACAAGCTCATACGTTATCTGAGGAAAATTGGTGATGCAGCGAGGTAAAATTTTCGTCTAGAACAGATCTATTAGAAAAGTTACGACATTTGGCGTAGGCTCAACCTTTTGACCTAGAGAGAAAATTTGATAAAATTTAACATAAGCGCAAAAACAGGGTATAGACTGAATCGCTAACTCATCCAGGGAGTGCATCAAACCTTACAAGCGGTGCGTCAACGTCTACGTGTATCAGTCTAAATCTACCATTTTCTTATTCCCTATCGGCAAAGAATAAACCGTGCATTCCATTCTGGTAACGAATGGAAGAAATTGGCTAACGAGGGTTCTTCATTATCAGTACCTTACGCAGGTACATCATATCTGCACCCTAAATTCGACTTCGCAAGAGTCCACCCTAAAGAATAGAGGCTTTGCGTAAGACCTAAGTACAAAAAGGTATCGCTAAACGTTCGCGTTTGGCGTGATCAGTAGTTGGACAAAATATAGCAAAAGGCAGAAGGCAGAGGGCAGAAGGCAGAAGGGAAAAGATTGACTGGTCAAGGTTTCAGCATTTTGCTGTGTCCTAATCGCCTTGGCGACTGCTATAAAACAAAACCGTACTAATGTTTTGCCAACAAACCTCAAACCCTTACAAAGGACAAATGACAAAAGACGAATGACGAACTCTTTAGCTTTCTCAATAATTCCATGCTGATTTCTGATTTCAATAACAATCAAAAACCGTCCCCCCAAGTCCTCATCGTCGATGATGAAGAAACTCAGCGACTGTTGATGCGACGAGTGATAGAAAAGGAAGGATATCAGATTCTGGAAGCATCCAACGGTTTAGACTGTCTCAGAACCTGTAAACATACGTCTCCCGATATTATTTTACTGGATGCGATGATGCCATTGATGGATGGTTTTACCTGCTGTCAACAACTCAAAAAAAATCCAAAAATGAGTCAAGTTCCGGTGCTAATGATTACAGCCCTGGAGGACAAAAAATCCGTTAATCAAGCCTTTGAAGCCGGAGCCATTGACTATGTAACCAAACCCATTCATTGGCCCGTCCTGCTACAACGGGTGCGTCGCTTAATTCTACAATCTCAACTGTATATCCAACTGATTCAGAGTCAAGAGCGAACGGAACGGTTATTGCTGAATATCTTACCGGAACCCATTGCTCAACGGCTGCAACAGTCAGAAGGTGTGATTGCGGATTACTTTGAAAATGTCAGCGTTTTATTTGCGGATATGGTAGGATTTACTCAACTTTCTGCCCAAGTTAGCCCCAGAGAGTTAGTCGTGAAACTGAATGCCATTTTTTCGGAGTTTGATCAATTAACTGAACAGTATGGTTTAGAGAAAATTAAAACTATTGGCGATGGGTATATGGTTGCCGCTGGACTCCCTATTCCCCGTGATGACCATGCTGATGTCAGTTTAGAAATGGCACTGGCGATGCAGGAATCCATGACCCAGCTAATGCAAAAAACAGGAGATCCACTCAGTTTAAGAATTGGTATTCATACGGGTTCAGTGGTGGCGGGTGTGATTGGCACTAAAAAGTTTAGCTATGATCTGTGGGGGGATACCGTTAATACCGCCAGCCGGATGGAACAACAGGGTGTATCCAACTGTATTCAGATTACCGAAGCGACGTACCAGCAGTTATCTAATCCACATTTGTTTCGTGAACGAGGTTTAATTGATGTAAAAGGAAAGGGTCAAATGAAAACCTATATACTGGATTGCCCAACCTGTTTAAATAACCATGGCAATCCAGCTAAAACCAAAATTGGATCATGTTGATCCGCTTAAAGTTATCCAATCAACAGTAAATAAGGACTAGACCATCATGGGATTAATTTTAATTACAGACGACGCTGCCTTTTCTCGGCGGATGATCAAGAAAGCCATCCAACAAAGTGGACATGAAACACTAGAAGCGGCTAATGGTCGTGAATGTCTGGATTTGCTGGCAAATACGACACCCGATTGTATTATTTCCGACTTGTTAATGCCAGAAATGGATGGATTTGGTTTACTCAAAGAATTACGCGATCGCGGCTCAAAAATTCCGGTTATTGTCCTCACTGCCGATATTCAGGACAGTGCGCGTCAGCATTGTGAAAGTTTAGGTGCATTTATGCTGCTGAAAAAACCCCCAAAAGCGCCAGAAATTATCGAGGCAGTCACCCAAGCCCTGAGTATAAAAACAAACTAGGAGAACCTCAGCGTGGACTTAACTCATGACCAATTAGATGCCTTGAAAGAGTTAATTAATATTGGAGTGGGTCAGGCAGCAGGGATGTTGAGCGAAATGATTGACTATAATATCCGGTTGCAAATTCCAGAAGTGGAAATATTACCCCTTTTGGAGATGCAAAACCAACAAAAAAAACGCTTAGGATCTGATCCACTTTCTGCTGTCAAGTTACCGTTTAGTGGCTCATTCGCGGGAAATGCCCAGCTTATTTTTCCCACGGAAAGTGCCGCCATGTTAGTCTCAGTTCTCACGGGTGAAGATGTAGAAAGTCCGGATCTGGATTCTCTAAAAATTAGTACCTTGAGTGAAGTTGGGAATATTCTCCTCAATGGCGTTATGGGTTCAATTAGTAATATACTGGAGCAACAACTGGACTATGCGATTCCTTGCTACGAAGAGGAAGATATTGACCATATTCTGTCCTTTAAAATGGGCTACAACGAGGCTCATGTGCTTTTAGCACAGACTCATTTTGATATTGAAGAACTCCAAGTTAAGGGTGATATTGTCCTGTTTTTTGATGTCAATTCATTTCAGTTATTACTCAACGCGATCGCGGCGGTTGCTTAATCGGCTAGGGATACCCAAATGACAAATGACAAATGACAAATGACGAATAACGAATGACAAATGACAAATAACAAACTCATCAAAAACCGTAAACCTGGACGTGCTGTTTTTTTTGAAGATCCGGAGGGTGTCGAAAATCAGGAACCCGCAAAAACGGTTACCACTGAATCCAATCATTTATCAGCCAATGACCCTGATCCTGTCGATCCGCCAAGTGAACCATCGCCATCCGAACCCTCTCTAGAAACTGAACTCAGTTCCCAATCCTTACAAGACCTTAAAAACGCCCTGGCAGCGGTAAGAGATGGGGACTTTTCTGTTCGCCTTTCTGCTGATAACGGCTTCGGAGAATTGGCGACTATTTTTAATCAAATGGTGACGGTTAACCAAACCTTTACCACTGACCTAGTTAGCATGGGCAAAATGGTTGCCCAAGAGGGTAAAGTCAATAAGCAGTATTCCCGTCCAGAACTTAAAGGATCATGGCGGACTAATGTGGATACCGTTAATGAAATTATTAATAGCTTAGTTAACCCCACGATTGAGATTGCCCGAGTACTCCATGCCGTTGCTAAAGGTGATTTATCCCAAAAAATTGCCTTAGAAATTGAAGGAAAACCCTTAAAAGGGCTCTTTCGCCGGATTAGTACAACGGTGAATAAAATGGTTGATCAATTGAATACCTTTGCCGTGGAAGTTACCCAGGTTGCCCGTGACGTAGGCATTGAAGGAAAACTGGGCGGACAAGCTGAGGTGCCAGGGGTTTCCGGGATCTGGAAAGAACTCACCGATAACGTAAATCTAATGGCAAAAAATCTCACTGATCAGGTACGCAGTATTACCACCGTTGCTACGGCGATTAGTGAGGGGAATTTTAGTGAAAAAATCACCGTTGAGGCACAGGGAGAAATCTTAGCCTTAAAAGATACCTTGAACCAAATGGTTGATCGCTTGCATACAATTGTCACGGAGATCACTCAAGTCAGCCAAGACGTTGGTATTGAAGGTAAATTGGGCGGACAAGCCACAGTTGACGACTTATCCGGTAGCTGGCTAAGTTTAACCCAGACTGTCAATTTTATGGCGGCACATCTAACCGAACAAGTCCGCAATATTGCCGCTGTTTCTACGGCTGTCGCCCAGGGAGATTTGTCCCAAAAAATTACTGTAGAGGCGAAGGGGGAAATTTTAGCCCTGAAAACAACGCTGAATAGGATGGTGGATCAACTCAATACCTTTGCCCATGAAGTCACCCAATTAACTCAAGACGTTATCAATGGACAACTTGGGGGTCAAGCTGTGGTGGAAGGGGTTGACGGGACATGGAAAGAATTAACCGATAATGTTAACCTGATGGCAGGCAATCTGACCGATCAAGTTAAACAAATTGCCCAAGTTGCGATCGCACTCAGTAATGCTTCCGAACATCTGACGCTAGAAAGCCAAACCATGGGGGCGACAGCCGAGGAAACCTCCGTTCAAGCCGCTACCGTTTCCACCGCTGCTGAACAAGTGAGTACCAATACCCAATCCGTCGCCATTGGTATGGAACAAATGCACGCCAGCATCAAAGAAATTGCCAAAAGTGCCGCCGAAGCCACCACCGTCGCCACCTCCGCCGTCACCACCGCTGAAACCACCAATCAAACCATTGCCCAGTTAGGGGTAAGCAGTACAGAAATTGGCAAAATTGTCAAGTTAATTACTTCAATTGCCCAACAAACCAACCTCCTCGCCCTCAACGCCACCATAGAAGCCGCCCGCGCCGGAGAAGCCGGGAAAGGATTTGCCGTGGTTGCCAACGAAGTGAAAGAATTGGCAAAACAAACCGCCAATGCCACAGAAGACATCAGCCAGAAAGTCGAAGCCATACAAGGAGACACCAAGCATTCCGTGGATGCGATCGCCCAGATTACTACCATTATTCATCAAATCAACGATTTTCAGACCACGATTGCCAGTGCGGTGGAGGAACAAACCGCCACGACGAATGAAATCGCCCGTAACATTAACCAAGTCTCCCTCGGTTCTCAAGAAATTGCCCGCAACATTACAGGTGTCGCGGATGCGGCGCAAAACACCGCCCAAAGTGCCAGCAACACTCAAAATTCAGCCCTAGAACTCTCAAAAACGGCGAATGAACTTGAACAACTTGTCGGGCAATTTAAATATTAACGGACTCTTGACAAATGACGAATGACAAATGACGAATGACAAATGACAAATGACAAATGACAAATGACCATTAATATCCTTGTTGTTGATGACTCGGTGCTAGCGCGGCGCATGATTAGTAACGTACTCGAAGCTGATCCCGCCCTTTGCGTCATCGGTGTCGCGGCGAATGGTAAAATCGCCCTGGCTAAACTGGCTCAAGTAAAACCAGATGTGGTGATATTAGATGTTGCCATGCCAGAAATGGATGGCTTGGAAACATTAGCCGCAATTCGCCAGCAGGATCATCAGTTACCTGTGATTATGTATAGTGTCCTAACCGAACGTGGGGCGGCGGCTACGTTGGATGCACTGTCTCTGGGGGCGACGGATTATGTCGCCAAGCCACAAACGAAAAGCAAAGAGGAAGCCGTCGAACATATTCAGGAACACCTGGTTCCCAAAATTAAGGCATTTTGTGCCAATTCGCCCTCGACTCCGGTTAAAGCTGGTGTAGAACCATTGCCAGCGACATCTCCACAGCATCAAACGGATACAGTCTCTGATGTAAAGTCTCAGATTAAAATTTTAGCGATCGGCGTATCAACTGGAGGACCCAAAGCACTCGAGGCAATTTTACCCCAGTTTCCCGCTAATTTTCCCATACCGATTGTGATCGTACAGCACATGCCGCCTGTATTTACCACCCGTTTAGCTGAACGATTAGCGCAAAAATGCCAAATTAAAGTGGTTGAGGGGTATACATCGGGTCAATTAGAACCAGGGTTAGCGTGGATAGCACCAGGAGACTATCACCTGATTATCGAGAGAAATGGTAAAGGTGTACAACTTCGCACCCATCAAGACGCGCCAGAAAACTCCTGTCGTCCGGCTGTTGATGTGTTATTTCGTTCCGTGGCTAAATTGTATGGGGCAAATACCTTAGCCATTATCTTAACGGGAATGGGGCAAGATGGACGTTTAGGCTGTGAATGTATTCGCCAAGTTGGGGGTCAGGTTTGGGTGCAGGATGAAGCCACCAGTGTTGTTTGGGGAATGCCAGGAATGGTGGCAAATTCGGGGTTAGCGGATAGGGTGATTCCGTTACCCAATATTGCGGCTGAGATTATCCGTTGCGTTTAACTATTTAGAGGATGAGAATTACACCCAGAAACCGTAGGGGCGCACCGACGTGCGCCCGATTGAATTGTCAGGTTTAAGCTGTCATGCATTTAAATTGGATATTGGTAGCGAGCAAGATGCAAAGCCTGCGGCATGGCTTCGCTAAACGCACTACAAGGATTGCGCCATTATTGATATTAAGGTTTAAATGCCGAACAGCTTATCCCTGGATAAAATACGATGATCAGGCTAAAGTTCCTTTACTACAAACCTGTCAGGTTTATCCCTGGATAAAATACAATGATAGGGCTAAGGTTCCCTTACTACGAACCTGGGTTTGTTCATGTAATTAACGTGCCAATTTGTTTCATAATTTGCAGAACGTTGTATAGTTCATTATGCGGACGGGCAAAGATGGAAAAATCAGTGGATAAATCATAGTAGCCGACAGGCTCTTGAATTAATTTAAGGAAAAGGAAGTTATCCCCATTAGTGACTAAGCCAAAAGACGGTTGTGTGGGATGAGGATTAGCCATCATGTAGGCGAGGGCTTGGGGAATGGCGACTGAAAAGGAAAATTTAGTTTGTTTGGATTCAATGAGGGTTAGCCAAAATTGATTTTTTAACACGAGAGCGTCAATGCGTCCGCGATAGGTTTCATCTCGTTCTTCAACCGTAAATTCGACTGATTTTTCTCCTTTAAGTTTATAGGGCGGATCACAAAAGCCGGCTAGGTACAATAGTGGGGAAACGAGGAGTAAATTAACGGTCGCTTCGGTCATTGAACCATCAGCACTATTGTAGAGGTAACTCGTTTTAATCCGGTTGAGGGTGTCCTGTTCAGATTGGGTGAGTTCAGGAAGATAATCTTGCCATTCTGAAAAGAACTCAAGATGATCATTTCGGCGAATATTGAACCGCGATTCGGCTTCGTTGAGCGAAGTAACGACTTCAGTAATTGTTAGGGTTTTCGTCATAGGTTTAGGGGGAATACAGAGGATGCTTCGCTTTTTTTGCACGGGAGAGGGGCTGGGGGAGAGGGTTCCCCTTCTCCCCACCGTGGGAGAAGGGGTTAGGGGATGAGGGGGAAAATGTCAAGGAGTAGATAAACACAGCTTAAAACCTTGTCAGTATTGCTTTCACCTTAAGTTGACACCAATGACCGACGTGCGCCCGATTTAATTGTAAAATCTATCCCTGGATATGATACGATGATAGGGCTAAAGTTCCCTTACTACGAACTCTGAGATTGGAGCTAAAATGATTGATTAATAAGCCTTGAAGGTCAAGGTTAACTGATCTTTCGGAGAATCATTCAAATCTGGAGATTCAGGATTCGAGAGAGTAACCAAATTATTTTGGTACATTGTACGGATTTGCCAAGGCACATCAGCCGCAGATAACCGTTGCTGCAAGTCCGAGGGTAAGACACCACCGAGTTGGGTTAAGGCATCTAGAAGATTAACCACTAAATCCACTTCTTTGAGATGGCAATTTCTGAGACGATTAAGAATTGGTTCATTCGCTTCCTTAATTCCTAGTTTAGCTAAATGTTCAGCAACTAAACCAGCATAGTCTTTATCCTGAGTTACGGCATCTAACAGACACGGTACTCCTACCCGTGAGTTAAATTGCAGTAGCACAAGTGCTGCCAGAATTTGAGTTTCTGAATCATCCGATTCCTGGAATAGTTTCTCTAGATGCGGCACAACCACTGAACCCAAACGTTTAAGGCGTTCGGCAATTAGAAAGCGATTCGGACTTGTTCTTAAAGCAGCAACGGCTTGGATAGCAATAGAATCAACAATGTCTACAGCTTGTTCTAACGCCGGAACTTGTTTTTCAATCTGGGTCGTCCCAAGATCTTCTAGAACTGAATTAAGATTTGAATGGGTCATTATCGAATCCTCGTTACTAAAAATGTGCCATTCTGAATCAGGTAAATTCCTACTTGAGAGGATGATAATTACACCAAGAAAACGTAGGGGCGCACCGACGTGCGCCCGATTTAATTGTCAGGTTGATCCCTGGATAAAATACGATGATAGGGCTAAAGCCCTTACTACGAACTACGGGTTATTCTCTGGAATGGAAGACAAATCTAAGGGAATTGGTTCATCCGACGATTTAACCTGAACACTCCCATTACTCCCAACCTTATTTCCCTGATCTAATACCTCTGTCCATTGCTTGGCTAAGGTAATAAAATCTGATGGCATCATAATCAAGGTTGTGGTGTTATTTTCCGCGCCGATTTCCGTCAGCATTTGTAAACGCCGTAACTCCAAAGCGGCTGGATTTTCCACAATCTTCTGCGATGCTTCAGCTAACTTAATTGACGCTTCTTGTTCGGCGGAAGCCTTAATCAGACGCGCCCGTTTTTCCCGCACGGCTTCGGCTTCTTTTGCCATTGCCCGTTGCATATTCGTGGGAATTTCTACATCTTTAATTTCTACCCGTTCAATCACGACTCCCCATGATTCGGTGATTTCGTCTACAATTTCTTGCACACGCAGGTTGATTTTATCGCGGTTTTGCAAGACATCATCTAAGATATTTTGTCCCACGACATTCCGTAATGTTGTCATTGCGGCTTGATAAACTGCGATTTCGTAGTTTTCGACTTTATTAATTGCCCGCGAGGGATCAATGATGCGATAATATAAAACCGCATTGACTTTAATCGTCACGCTGTCAGCCGTTACCGCTTCTTGGGGGGCAATATCCACCGTTTTGGTGCGGATATCGACTTGAGCTTTTTGGTCAATCAGCGGTAAAATCCAGTACATACCTGGTCCTTTGACATTGCTGAACCGTCCTAGGCGGAAGATGACGCCGCGTTCATATTCGCGATCAATCTTAAATCCGCTGAGTCCCGCCAGCAGGATGATTCCGAACACTGTGCCAATAATGGTTTCCATAGAGACTTGCACCAACTCTAATGTCTCTATTGTAGGAGATAAGCCAGATAGGAAGGTAGAGACATAACCTAGATCTCTACCTTCCCGGTTCAACTGATGTCCATTGAAATCGGCGGTTCCCCGTTTCCTTTAACGACAAGCAAACAATTTATTCATCGCGGTGGTATAAGGCTGAATGATTGATTGTTGCTCAGAGTCTAGACGAATGATAATTTTTTCTGTCAAAAGTCCAACCATTTTTTCTACCAGTTCCCAACTAACACTCACACTGGGATAAACCATCTCACATAACGGATAGAGTTCTTTCTCCATTGCTGCCATACTCTGTTCCAATACACAAACCCATAGATAGGCTTGAAACATCTCGACATCACGAATACTTGAAGTTTTAACTTCTGGATGATCCAGTTTCCCGCGACGGCTGCGATAATTGGGGAATCGCTCTAATGCTTGGCGATAAACCCTGGTGGCAATTTCCTGACTCTTGGGAATGAGTTGCTCGACTAAGGCTAGTATAGGAGAATTCAGGGAATGTTGAGCCGCCGCTGTGCATACCCGTTGCCAGGGAATACAGACTTGCTCCTCAATAAATTTAAAGTAAGGAGAGAGCAATAACTGTTCCGGTAGGCTTAACCGATTCAGTAACACCTTGGAACTGAGATGAAACTGGGTACTCATAAATCCCAGCGTATTCTGATTATTGGTAGATAAATGCTGGGACTGAAATTGCATTAATTCTGGGGTCAGAATTGTAACCAGGGAGGAAACTTCGGGTAGTTCTAATTTGGGCATGACCGAGACTTTATATAAATCGGTCGAAATATCCACAGTATCTGCTGCAGATAACGCCTCCATTAAAGATGGACTTGGTGACTGTTTTCGATAGACAGATAAAACCTTCTCATAAACCTGCGCTGAGGATGTGGCGATACCCTGGGATTCGGTTAAGTTGACAACGTTGGGAATATAGGAGAAGAGAATACTTGTCCGAATACCCGCACACTTACAGTGAATTTCTATCAGTCGAGAGAGTTTAGTTGCCGTTTTCTCTCGCCCTTGACGAGAGGCGGCTTCCATTAACTCAATCGTTGTACATTTGTTAGTGGTTAAGGAAAGCGTGGATAAGTCAGGGACATAACGGGCTGCCCACAGTTTAAGTAGGCGTTTAACTGTGATACTTTTGTCTAATGGGGTGGTTACCAGCATGAAATACTCCTAGTTTGGGGTGAGGATAGTCAACAAATCGGATGATTGGCATCCGTCGAACCTATCGTTGGCTGGTAGATCCCCTTTTGGACTAAATTCGGGTTAATTCTCCCGTTTTGGGTAGAGACAAGGCAGATGGCAGATGGCAGATGGCAGATGGCAGATGGCAGAAGGTTCCCCGGAAAAAGTTATGTAGAGACGTGCCATGGTACGTCTGAGTTGGGGATTACTCTCCCTGCTTTGGTGAACGGATGGGAAAATTTTGCCCTGAAGGTCTAGGCTTGCGTTAATTTGACAGTCTTAATGTTTAGTATAAACGCAAATATATGAATTTATGTAAACCTTTTTTAAAGAAATACGGGGAATTTTTCCGGGCTTCCCCTGCTTCCAGACGCGCCATGGCGCGTCTCTACATTACCGAGCAGTCTCCCTATATCTGGTGTTGATGTAGTACAATGTTTAGCTTCTGTATGACGTGACTATACTGAAAAATTAAGAGGGGTGCATCTAATACATTATCGTTTGCCGTCGTCCAGAGGGATTACAACCCAAATTAAAATGAATAGTTTTCAAACGCCTAGTGAATCCATGGATCAACCAGCCAACAAGGAATTCACTCAAACTTTATTTTTAAGCGTATCAGATGATTTATTCGGAATATGGCACAAACAGGGATATTGGCAGCCGCTGAATCCGGCATGGGAAAAGGTTTTGGGCTGGACAGAGGAGGAGTTGCGATCGCATACTTCTCAGGAACTGATTCATCCCGATGATCGCGACAGCACCATCGCCCATTTTAACTCAACCGAGGCGGTTGAGTGTGAACATCGCCTTCGCCACCAAGACGGGAGTTATCGCTGGCTGGCGTGGAAACTCATTCCGGTGGAAGATGGTAGGTTGTATGGTGTTGGCAAAGACATCACCGAAACCAAGCACACAGAAGCCAAGCTCAAAGAACGCATCGAGTTTGAGGAGTTAATCACTAGCCTATCCCATCAATTCATCCACTTGTCCTCTGATGGCATTGATGAGGCGATTCAGCATACCCTGGAAAAAATCGGTGAATTTTGCGAGTGCGATCGCACTTATATGGCATTATTCTCAGAAGATGCTGCTACCGCCAGTATCATTCAGGAATGGGATGCACCGGGCGTGAGTTCCATCCAACCTCAATGGCAAGATTTCCCTACCGCCTCTTACCCTTGGGGAATAGCAAAGCTGAGAAACTTAGAAGCGATTCAAATTTCCCACCGCAGCGATTTGCCCCCCGAAGCCAATTCCCTGAAACAAGCGCTGGAATTAACCGGGGCTAAATCTATCACCCTCGTTCCCATTGCCCAAGGTAATCATCTAATCGGATATTTAGGGTGTTCTGCGGTTAACGCCGAAAAAACTTGGTCAGACGATAACCTCTCCCTCTTACAAATCATTGGCGGTATTTTTGCCAACGCCTTGAGTCGCCAGCAAGCCGAATCCCAACTGCGAGAAAGTGAACGGCGATTTCGGGCGGTTTTCAATCAAACTTTCCAATTATCCAGCTTGTTAACCTTAGAGGGGAATGTTGTCGCTGATAACCAGACAGCTACCGACTTTTGTCAACTAGATAGTTCTCAAGTAATCGGATATCCCTTCTGGCAATTAAAATGTTGGACAATTTCTGCCGAAACTCAACAGCAGTTGCAAACGGCGATTGCTGAAGCGGCGACAGGGAAAACCATTCGCTATGAAGCCGATATATTAGCCCCCGATCAGTCCGTGATCACGATTGACTTTTCCCTCAAACCCCTGCGAAAGGAAAACGGCGAAATCGAACTCTTAATTGCCGAAGGTCGGGATATTAGCGATCGTAAGCAAGCAGAAGCAAAACTGCAAACGGCGATGGGGGATTTAGAACAGCGAGTTGAAGAACGAACTCACGAACTCCAGCAGGCAAACGCGCAACTACAAGCGGAAATTCTTCAGCATCAGCAAACCGAAGCCGAGTTACGCAATAGTGAACAACAGTTTCGCCGGGTATTTGATGAAGCACCCATTGGCATGACATTGGCAGACTTAAATGATCGCTACATTCGCGTGAATCGATCATTTTATACCATGCTGGGGTACAGTCAATCGGAAGTCATGGCACTCAGCTTTAAGGATATTACCCACCCCGACGAGTTGGCGATGGAAGTTCCTTATATGCAGCAGTTAATTCGCGGGGAGATTGACAGCTTTCAACTGGAAAAACGTTATATCAAAAAGAATAACGATTTAGTCTGGGTAAATTTAACCCTCATCGCCTTGCGAGGTCAAAAGGGGGAAGTTCTCTATACCTTAGCCATGGTGGAGGATATCACCGAACGCAAACGAGCCATGGAAGCCCTGCGTCAAAGTGAGGCACGGTATCGAGCCATTGTTGAAGATCAAACTGAATTGATTTGTCGGTTTAAAGCCGATGGCACATTCACCTTTGTCAATGATGCCTACTGTCGCTATTTCAACAAACAACGCTCCGAATTAATCGGATATCGATTTAAACCCCAGATTCCGGAAATTGACCAGGAATTTGTCAACCAGCAATTTAAAACCCTTTCCGTTGAACAGCCCATCGTCACCTACGAACACCAAGTCATTTTGCCAGACAATGAGATTCGCTGGCAACAATGGACCGAACGAGTGATGTTCGATAATGAGGGGAATATTGTCGAGTTTCAGGGAGTTGGACGGGATATTACACCGTTGAAAAAGGCAGAAGCAGAAATTATTAAATCCTTGGAAAAGGAACGAGAACTGAGTGAACTACGCTCTAGCTTTGTTTCCTTGGTGTCTCATGAATTCCGCACCCCTCTGACGGCAATTCTGTCATCGTCAGAACTTTTAGAGCGTTACAGTAAAAAGTTAACGGATGAGAAGAAAAAGGCTCATTATCAGCGCATTCAAATCGCGGTTAGTCGGATGACGCAGTTATTGGATGATGTGCTGACAATTGGGAAAGCTGAGGCGGGGAAACTTACGTTTAAGCCAGCCTCAATGGATTTAATTGCCTTCTGCCGGGAAATTGTAGACACGCTGGAAATGAGCATCAGTCAACAGCATTCGATTAACTTTATCAGTCATGGCGACTGTGGTGATGCTCAAATGGATGAGAAGCTTTTACAGCATATCTTGAACAACTTAATTTCTAATGCGATTAAGTATTCTTCCCAGGGGAGTGAGGTGGAGGTTGAGTTAACTTGCGAAGGAGAATCGGCGATTTTCCATATTCAAGATCAAGGGATTGGTATTCCGCCAGAGGATATCAAAAAACTCTTCTCGTCGTTTCAACGCGCCGGTAATGTTGGCACAATTCAGGGAACGGGTTTAGGATTAGCCATTGTCAAGAAATGCGTGGATTTGCATGGTGGATTGATTACAGTTGAAAGTGAAGTTGGCAAAGGGACAACGTTTACGGTGATGTTACCTTTGCAATCGATGGCAGAGTAAATACCCTTTTCCACCCAGCAAATTGTCGTTCAGTTCAATTGTCGCCCAATTGTAGGGTGCGTTTGGGGGAGCGATAGAACCCCATCCTCAACGTAACGAAGTGGAGTAGGGTGGGGATGCCTTCACTCCCCCAAGCAAAAAGCAGGTATTCAATTATGCCTGCTTTTTGCACTATCTAATACTCTATACTAATATATTCGACATAGAATTGAGTTAACCATGCTAGTATTCGAGGCAAAATTACGAGGAACAGACGAGCAGTACGTCATCTTAAACGAGATGATCCGTACTGCTCGTTTTGTTCAAAATAGCTGCCTTCGGTACTGGATGGACAATAGAGGGGTCAACAAGTACGACCTCAACAAATATTGCAAAGTCCTTAGAGAACAATTTGAATGGTGTAAGAAGCTCTCGGCACAAGCCTGTCAAGCTAGTGCCGAGAGAGCATGGAGTGCCATCGCTAGGTTCTTTGATAACTGCAAGAAAAAAGTTCCAGGCAAGAAAGGCTTTCCCAAATTCAAAAAACATCAAACTCATTGCTCAGTCGAGTACAAAGTTGATGGATGGGTATTATCGGATGACCGATTAACCATTACATTCAGGGATGGTTTCAAAGCTGGAACGTTCAAGATGTGGGGAACTCGTGACGTGCACTTTTACCAAAAAGAGCAGATTAAGCGAGTCCGTGTTGTTCGTAGGGCGGATGGATACTACGTTCAGTTTTCCATCAACCAGGAGCGAAAAGAACGCCATGAACCCACTAATAGGATGGTAGGGATAGATGTCGGTTTAAACCACTTTTACACTGACTCTGATGGCAACAAGATTGAAAACCCTAGGTTTTTGAGGAAGGCGGAGAAAGCCTTGAAAAAGGCGCAAAAACGTGTTTCCCGTAGAGCTAAGGGTGCCAAAAATCGCATCAAAGCCATCCAGAAGTTGGGTAGAACGCATCTCAAGGTGTCAAGGCGGCGTAAAGACTTTGCGGTAAAGACTGCAAGGGCGCTTGTCCAGTCGGCAGACTTGGTAGCTATTGAAGACCTAAAAGTGCGAAACATGGTCAAAAACCATCATTTAGCCAAATCAATATCTGATGCTAGCTGGACATTGTTTAGGCAGTGGTTGGAGTATTTTGGGAAAGTGTTTGATGTGCCAGTAATTGCCGTTGCACCTGATTACACGTCCCAGGACTGTTCTAATTGCGGGCAAGAAGTGAAGAAAGCCTTATCCACTCGCACCCATAAATGTCCTCATTGTGGGTATGTTGACTGTCGAGACGTAAATGCTGCCATCAACATTTTGATGAAAGCATTGCAAGGGCTAGCCCAACTACCGAGGGGCACTCGGAAAGTTACGCCTGGGGATGAGATGACCCTCTGCTTGGATGGGGAAACCCAAAAAAGTAAGGTTGCTCGTAGAGCCAGGAAACCCCGTCAGTGATGATGGGAATCCCTACCTTCAACGAAGTAAGGTGGGGAGGATGTCAAACTGCTCAAGATTTAGCTAGGTAGCACCCAGGAAAATCATGGATCAAATGTCTCTCACTGTCACTCAAGTCATTCAAGCTATTCTTGCACCAGCCGTGATGATTTCCTCCAGTGGATTATTTTTTTTGGGATTAAATGCGAGACAGTCTTCTTTATTAAATCGTATCCGGTTATTGAACAACGAGAGAAGAATCCTTTCGCGAGAATTAATGCATCAAGGACAGTTCGATTCGGGAGAAGATATTCGCTTTTTAAGCTTAGAACATCAACTGAATAATCTGTTGCGCCGCGCCTGGTATGTTCGGAATTCAACCCTTTGCGATACATTAGCAGTAGTTTTTTTTGTGCTGACCTCATTTGCTATTGCCCTGCATTTTTTCATGGGGATCACTCTCCTGGAACGAGTCCCCATTTTTTTGTTTATCACCGGAATGTTTCTGGTATTAGTAGGAGTAATTTGTTTGGCGATTGACGAATTAATCGCCTATTCAGTAATTTTACTAGAGGTTCAAGACAAACAATCGATTATGGTTGACTTTTTTGCCCGGTCAAATGAACGGAATCCAGGAGAGCAGAGTAAAATGTAAAAAGTATACCCTTAAACAAAGTGAAGCGTAAAAAAGGTGTTTTTTCTTCTGCCTTTTCGAGTGAAAGCCTTTGTGACAAAATAGGCTATTGTTGATAACAACTGGATATCCGTCGCATCGATTCCAAGGAGTTGCTTTGCTATCTAATTTACCGCTACAACCTAATCCCTATCTTCTGTTAACGCTTCACTGCATCATTGGTATTATCGCGGCGCTCCTGGCTCGACGCAAGGGGTTTGATTTTCGTCGTTGGTTGATTATCGGGTTAATTGGCGGTACACCTGCGTTGATAGCCGCGCTAGTGGTTAAGCCAAAACTGTAGGGATTTTAGCTTTCACCCAAGCCAGCCCTCACCCCCAGCCCCTCTCCCAAGCTTGGGAGAGGGGAGCCATGTAGAGACGTTCCGGTGGAACGTCTTGCTTTTGAAGCGTCTGAAAACTAAAGTGGCAATTCGTCTAGAATAGTCGTTAATCTGGTTAATAATTCCCCTACCATCGCATTCTTACCGCCATGACTGGATCTGAAGCTCTCATCGCTCAAGCGATTAGCGGCATCGCCGTTCCCGTTTTCCAAACCCTCTGGGGACAAGGTGGTAAAGTTCTGGGATTATTTGGCAAAACTCTGGATGAAAAAGCTAAACGAGCGATTTTTAAAGCCTCTCGACAATATGCACAGAATTATACAGAACGTCATGGCATTCTGAAAGTCTTAGGAATGCGAGAACCTGTTTCTTTGGAATCCGTCTATACAACGGTGCAATTTTTGAATGACGCTGCGATTCGGAGTTTTGAATCCGTTGAAACCCTAGAAACTGTCTATCGGGAAGCAAAACAGCGGAGTTTTCAGTCTAAAGATTGCCCCAAGCAACCCGGAATTACTGTCGCCAATCAAAAGCAGTATTTGATGGTGTTAGGAAGTCCCGGTTCAGGAAAGTCTACCTTCTTGCGGCGGATGGGATTGGAAGCGCTGAAGGGAAAGAAGGGAAAATTTAAACACGCTTGTATTCCGGTATTGATTGAACTTAAGACATTTAACCAGGGTGATATTGATATCGAACATAAAATTGCTGAAGAATTCCGCATCTGTGGCTTTCCCTCGTACCCGGCATTTACTGCTAAAGCCTTGGAACAAGGGAAACTGCTGATTTTGTTGGATGGATTGGATGAAGTGCCAACGGAGCGGATGAATCAAGTAATTCAGCATATTCAGAACTTTGTCGATTTACATGATAAGAATCGCTTTATTGCCTCCTGTCGGGTTGCCGCTTATCGCAACAACTTCCGCCGCTTTACCGATGTAGCAATGGCAGAGTTTGATGATGATCAGATTGAAAAATTTATTAGCAATTGGTTTGGGCGTGAACCACAAACTGGTCAAGAATGTTGGCAAAAGCTGAATCATCAAGACAATAAAGCGGCAAAGGAACTCACCCAGACACCATTGTTGCTGACATTAGTCTGTTTGCTCTATCAGCGATCGCGGAAATTTCCCACCAACCGCGCTACGCTGTATGAACGAGCATTGCGTGTCTTGCTGGAAGAATGGGCAGCAGAAAAAGGTGTGTTTAAAGATGACGTTTATAAAGGATTAGATACGAAACGCAAGGAGATGATCCTGTCTGAAATTGCCCATGATGCGTTTCAGGCAGATCATTTATTTTTACCTAGACGGGAAATTACGGATCAGATTGAGGAACTCTTGGCAGAAATGCTCCCGGATGAAACGTTTATTGATGGAGAAGCGGTTTTAAGGTCAATTGAAAAACAACATGGGGTATTAGTCCAACGGGCAGAAGGGGTTTACTCGTTTTCTCATTTGACGCTTCAGGAATATTTGACGGCGCAATATATTGATGATCATCGCCAAATTGAAAAGTTAGTCAAGGAACATCTTACTGATCAGCGCTGGCGAGAGGTGTTCTTGTTGGTTTCTGGATTAATGCGGGGTGGGGCAGATGAGTTACTCTTGTTGATGGAAAAAGAAGCGCAAACCTATATTAATACTCCCCGGTTACAAGCTTTATTACGTTGGGCAGATTGGATAACGGCTGATTCTGAAAGCAATATGAAGCCTGTAGCAAAACGTGCGATCGCCTACGTTATTGCGAATACTCTTGCCAATGCTATCACCCTTGATTATGCTAACTACCTTCATCTTAATATCTACGCCAGAGCGATAGCCCGGACTCTTGGCTTTTCCAGAAATTTGGCTAATGCTGATGATTTCGTATCTACCCTCAACCTTAGTTATGTCAGAGATCGTGCTGTTAGTCTGAAGATTGCCAAAAATCTCACCCGCGATTTAGAAAAAATAAAAATATTCAAGAATATAGATTTCACTTTAATGATTGCAAGAATAGAATCTCTTAAAACTAAATTACCAGACAGCAATCAACCATATAAAGTACACAAGGAATTTGCGAATAAACTCTTGCAGATTTGGTTAAAAGCATTTAATTTAAAAAAACATATTATCCAATTATCTGTAAAAGAAACAAGCGCATTTCACAATTATTTTTACGTAAATTACCTAATAATTCAGTGCAAAAAATCAGCTGTGCGGGTATCGCCCAAAACCTGGGCAGCGATTGAAGAACGGATGTTGCGGGTTCCCGACAACGGATAATCCAAGTTCCGATTGTATCTCGATTCACGCTGAAGGTGAAGTTCCTTTCCTATTTCTTGCCATTTCACCCGTTAGGATAGACGGATTATGTTGATTGAGTCGTTTAGGCGGTTCGCCAGGGCTTGTTCCAGGCTCAAAGACTCGTCAGCCACACATAGAGACTCGTCAGCCACACATAAAAACTCGCTAGCCACACATAAAGACTCGCTAGCCACGTATAGAGACTCGCCAGCCACAATCTAAAGACTCACCAACCCGCTTACTCCTTCAGATGCGAACGTTTCATGGCAAGTTTAGACACCTGAGTCAGGGCGGGTTTAGTTACATCTGGGTGCAACCGAAAAGATAGTTGTGAAACCATCCGTATCAACTTAAGCTCAACCCCTCACCCCCAGCCCCTCTCCCACGCCGGGGAGAGGGGAGCAAGAGCCATACCGTGAAAACTAAGATTCAGATGAATTACTCTCTTGCTTTTTGGCACGATAATTTATGAGAAAATTTGGTGTGCAATGGTAGAGTTAGCTGGCTGGCTAAGGAGATTTTGGCTTGACTTCAAATTCTAATTTAGAACGGTAGAAGCAAACATCGAATTCAATAAAAAAGTTGGTCTGACCCAAAATCAATGGTGTGTTTGGACGCTGCACCCATGCAAACAGCAATTTTGTCTGGGGAAAGTCTCCGATTTTGGCGATCGCAGAAAAGGGCATTGCTGGCTGATTGCTAAGATTACCCGCTAACTGAATAATAGCGCTGCGATCGTCCCAAATTCCCCCTAATTGAAGACCGAGTTCAAAAGGTAAAACATTAACTGTAGCACCGCTATCCACTAGCCCAATTGCTTCAATTCTCTGGTCTTCCTGATGTAGAATTAGCGGAAGTCTCGGCAGGCTGTCAAACTCATTTTGATTTGGGCTAGTGGTTGAATATTTAAACCGCATATATCACTGCTGACTTGCATCGGAGGGTTTGAAGGCTTCCATTAAAACTGCACCTGCCCCAAAACAATCATAAGGGGTGGGCAAGTCATAGATTTTAAAGGGTTCCAACGGTAAAATATCCTTAGCCATCTCCAAATCCTCAGCCAGAATTCGGATCAGTTTGAGCTTTTCCGTTGCGGTGAGTTGTCGTGCAGCAGGAAGCACCTCAGCTAGTGACATAATTGCACGTCCCCAAATTGCCAGAATTTACACCTACAGCTTACTCGATTCCAGTCTGATTCGATTCAACATCAGCTTGTTCAACAACCAAAACCTATAATGAAAATCTAACGTTATCTCAAAACCCTGCTACTTAACATGACCACCTCTCCCCGTCGCTACCATATCACCACCTTCGGCTGCCAGATGAACAAAGCCGACTCGGAACGCATGGCTGGTATCTTAGAAGATATGGGATTTGAGTGGTCAGAAGACCCCAACGACGCCAGCCTGATCCTCTACAATACCTGCACGATTCGCGATAACGCCGAACAAAAAGTCTATTCCTACCTGGGTAGACAAGCAAAGCGGAAACAAGAACAACCTGACCTTACCTTAATTGTTGCCGGATGTGTCGCTCAACAGGAAGGAGAATCACTGCTGCGGCGTGTCCCCGAATTGGATTTAGTCATGGGACCTCAACACGCTAACCGCCTAAAAGACTTACTCGAACAAGTCTCCGACGGAAACCAAGTTGTCGCCACTGAACCCATCCATATCGTTGAAGACATTACCAAACCCCGCCGCGATAGCACCGTTACCGCTTGGGTGAATGTGATTTACGGCTGTAACGAACGCTGCACCTACTGCGTTGTCCCCAATGTGCGCGGCGTGGAACAATCCCGCACCCCAGAGGCGATTCGGGCAGAAATGGCGGAATTAGGACAGCAAGGGTATAAAGAAATCACCCTACTGGGACAAAATATTGATGCTTACGGGCGAGATTTACCCGGCGTGACTGAATCGGGACGACATCAGCACACCTTGACAGATTTACTCTATTATGTTCACGATGTCCCCGGAGTTGAACGGATTCGGTTTGCCACGAGTCACCCCCGCTATTTCACGGAACGACTCATTCGCGCTTGCAAGGAATTGCCCAAGGTTTGCGAACATTTCCATATTCCCTTCCAATCCGGGGATAACGACATCCTCAAAGCCATGGCGCGGGGATATACCCAGGAAAAATATCGCCGAATTATTAATACGATTCGCGATTATATGCCCGATGCGTCGATTAGTGCGGATGCAATTGTCGGCTTTCCGGGGGAAACCGAGGCACAGTTTGAGAATACGTTAAAACTGGTGGAAGATATTGAATTTGACCAATTAAACACCGCCGCTTACTCGCCTCGCCCCGGTACACCCGCCGCCTTATGGGAGAATCAACTGAGTGAGGAAGTTAAGAGCGATCGCCTACAACGACTCAACCATTTAGTTAGTATAAAAGCCGCCGCGCGATCGCAACGATATTTCGGGCGAATTGAAGAAGTTCTTGTCGAAGATCAAAATCCCAAGGATTCCAGCCAAGTGATGGGGCGCACGCGAGGAAATCGGTTGACCTTCTTTAGCGGGGATATTAATCAATTAAAAGGACAGTTAGTTAAGGTGAAAATTACCGAAGTTCGGGCGTTCAGTCTCACGGGTGAAGCGTTAACCTTAGCCCCTTGTTAAAAAGGATGTGATGTCGGGTGGGCAATGCCTATCCGACTCCTGATCGAGGCGGGTCTAGCAACTGATGATTGGCGATGATTGGGAGTGCGATCGGCTAAAGATTTCTATTATAGCACTACGCATTGAGGTTAGGACAATAAAATTAGGTGAAAAGGCAATAGGGAATAGGCAATAGGCAACAGAGTAATGTCCTAACGTATGCCCGTAATGCTATATAACAAATCCCTGAAAACTAGGATAATCATTTTGGACACAGGTCGATGAAATTAGTAATGCTATGTTCGATGAAATCTTGCAACGAATGCGAGAAAAGATTCGCTCACGAAAATATGTAATGACACTCCACGCTGAAGAAGAAATGAGCGAGGATACCCTCACGATCTATGATATTGAACAAGGCATTCTGACAGGCGAGATACTGGAACGTCAAAAAGATAGGGCGACCGCCGAATCGAAATACCGCATTCGAGGTACAACTCTTGATGGTGGGGAAGTCGAGTTAATTGCCAAGCTGAGTCCAACTGGGAAGCTAGTTATCATTACAGTATATGTACCTTAAAAACGGGAAAATGCTATATGATGTGCGATATTTGTGGAAGTGAAAATGTAATCATCCGCCAGATTACTAGGGCATACGGCAAGGGTGAAGACCTACTCGTGATCGAAAATATTCCAATCCTCAGTTGCCCTGATTGTGGTGAGAGCTATTTTACCGCACAAACCCTTCACGAAATTGAGCGGATTAAACGCCAACGTAAATCCTTAGCGGTTGAACGTCCTGTAGAAGTGGCTAGTTTTGCACAGTGAGTAACCTATTATAAATTAGCAATAATCATCATATTTATGATGAATATAAAAAATATATCCCTTGGGTTTTAATCCCCCTCTTACAATCAATCATCATCACCCTTTTGGCAATTAGATGTTCGTAGTGGGAGCATCTTGCTCCCTACCTAGGGGCTGCTGAATAAGTCTTGTGGTGGGGTAGAGAGCAGGGGAAGCAGGGGAAGCAGGGGAAGCAGGGGAAGCAGGGGAAGCAATGATACATTTTCCCTGATAGCGGTGCAGGGGTATGAAAGGGTTTTACATTATGTTCTTGAAGATGAGCCAATGTCCATGCTACTCAAAGCCTTGATAGATAAGGGTTTTGGAGTTGTGCAGCCAACCCTACCTAGAGTCTTGGTTCAGTATTACATTTTCTCCCTCATCTCCCTCATCTCCCCCATCTCCCCCAACTCCCCACCTTTCCTCTGGAAAAAGTGCAGTTACCGTTGAGATGGGATATATAAGAGAAGAAGAGACATCGGATAAATGATCGACCCAAAGCAGTAGCTTAGTATGGGACTAACTGGGACTGTATTCCTGGCATAGCCCTGCTAATTACAACTTTGGGGATGCACCAACCGCCTAACCTAGCCATCATGCACCGCATACGCCAACACCCATGAACATCACTCCCACTCAAAACCATGTCCTTAAGCGACGTGAAGAATCGGTCAGGGCAGGTTTTGTACAACTGTTACCATCAATAGCGACAAGAAAGTCCCTAAACCCGCCCCTACGCACTCACGCACCCGGTTCTCTTGAACGAAGGGAAAGGTTCAAACGCCCGGATTACGGATCAATGACTTGAGACCCTGCATAAACGACTTAGATTAGACTGTTCAGCTAGGCTGCTATTTTGAGGACTCCCATGACCACCCTCGTCATCGTCGAATCTCCCACCAAAGCCCGTACCATTCGTAACTACTTGCCTTCGGACTATCAAGTAGAAGCGTCAATGGGTCATATTCGTGACCTCCCTCAATCGGCTAGTGAGATCCCCGAAGCCGTCAAGGGAGAAAAATGGGCGCAGTTGGGGGTCAATGTAGAGGCAGATTTTGAACCCATCTACGTTGTCCCCAAGGATAAAAAGAAAGTTGTCAAACAACTCAAAGACGCCTTGAAAAACGCCGAAGAGTTGGTACTCGCCACAGACGAAGACCGGGAAGGGGAAAGCATTAGTTGGCATTTGTTGCAAGTCCTCAAACCCAAAATTCCCTGCAAACGCATGGTTTTTCATGAAATTACCCAAGAAGCCATTCGTGACGCCCTGCAAAACTGTCGGGATATTGATGACCAACTGGTACACGCCCAAGAAACCCGCCGAATTTTAGACCGATTGGTGGGCTATACCCTCTCGCCTCTACTGTGGAAAAAAATCGCCTGGGGATTATCAGCCGGTCGGGTTCAGTCCGTTTCTGTACGGCTGCTGGTGCATCGAGAACGCCAACGCCGTGCGTTCCGTCAAGGGAGTTATTGGGATTTAAAAGCCCTTTTAGACCAAGACAATACGCCCTTTGAATCCAAACTTGTCACCCTAGCGGGGACAAAAATAGCCACCGGAAGTGATTTCGACGCCAACACCGGGCAAATTATTGAAGGGCGGACTGTGCGGCTGCTGAATGAAGCCGAAGCGCGAGACTTACAGGCGCGGCTGACAGACAAAACCTGGACGGTGACTGACCTAGACGAACGCCCCATCACCCGCAAACCCGCCCCCCCGTTTACCACCTCCACCCTGCAACAGGAAGCCAACCGCAAATTAAGCCTATCGGCGCGAGATACGATGCGGACGGCTCAAAACTTGTATGAACAGGGGTATATTACCTATATGCGGACGGATTCGGTGCATTTATCCGCACAAGCGATCGCGGCAGCCCGGAGTTGCGTCGAACAAATGTATGGTCAGCAATACCTCAGCCCCAAACCGCGTCAGTACAGCACCAAAAGTAAAGCCGCCCAAGAAGCCCACGAAGCGATTCGCCCCGCCGGAAATACGTTCCGTACCCCCAGAGATACTGGACTATCGGGTCGTGAATTACAACTGTATGAGTTAATTTGGAAGCGCACCGTCGCCAGCCAAATGGCAGATTCGCGCCAAACCCACATTACCGTAGACTTGGAAGTCGAAGATGCCGGATTTCGGTCTACAGGTAAACGTATTGATTTTCCCGGTTATCTGCGGGCGTATGTAGAGGGTTCCGATGATCCTGACGCCGCCTTAGAAGACCAAGAAGTCGTCCTTCCCGCCTTAGCCGTCGGAGATCATCCCGAGTGCAAAGAGTTAGAAGCCGTCGGTCATGAAACCCAACCCCCAGGGCGCTACACCGAAGCCTCCCTGGTCAAAACCCTAGAAAGTGAAGGAATTGGGCGTCCCAGTACCTACGCCAGCATTATCGGTACAATTATCGATCGCGGCTATGCCCAAATGCAAAAAAAGACCCTCATCCCCACCTTCACCGCCTTTGCCGTCACCAGTTTATTAGAGAAACATTTCCCTGACTTGGTAGACACCAGCTTTACCGCCAAAATGGAACAAACCCTGGACGAAATCTCCACCGGAGAAGCCGAATGGCTACCCTATCTGGAGAAATTTTATCGGGGTGACAACGGCTTAGAAACCCAAGTTCGCGAACGGGAAGACCAAATTGATCCCAACGAAGCCCGGAGTATCGAACTGGAAAATCTGGATGTCAAAGTTCGCATTGGTAAATTTGGTCCCTACATCGAAGCCGAAAATGGCGATGGTTCCATCACCGCGTCCATTCCCCAAGATTTGACCCCCTCGGAACTGGATGCTGAACAGGTGGGGGTAATCCTCAAGCAAAAAACCCAAGGACCGGAAAAATTGGGGCTGCATCCGGAAACAGGTGAACCGATTTATCTGTTAATCGGGAGTTATGGTCCTTATGTGCAACTGGGTGAAGTCTCGGAGGAGAATAAGAAACCGAAGCGGATGTCTTTACCCAAAGGGGTGAACCTGGAAGATGTCACTCTGGACATGGCGCTGGGTTTATTAGCCCTCCCCCGTACCTTAGGGGTTCATCCCGCCACTGGGGGTAAAGTTCAGGCGGGATTGGGACGTTTTGGTCCTTATGTTGTCCACAACCAGGGGAAAGAGGGAAAAGATTATCGTTCTCTGAAAAAAGACGATGATGTATTGACAATTTCCATGGATCGTGCATTGGAAATTTTGTCTCAGCCGAAGAAATCTAAAGGGGGTAGTCGCAGCAAGTCTAAGACTCCTTTAAAGGAATTAGGGGAACATCCGGAGGACAAAGAACCCGTCAATGTCTACGAGGGTCCTTATGGAACGTATGTTAAACATGGTAAAACCAATGCGGGACTCCCGGAGGATTTATCGGTTGAGGAGATTACCCTAGAAAAAGCCTTGGAACTATTGGCGGCGAAAAAATCCAGCAGTCGTTCCAAAAAATCAAAATCCTCAAAATCCTCGAAATCCTCGAAATCCTCGAAGAGTCGTAAGAGTACCACAAAATAGGTTGGTGTAGAGACGTTCCCTGGAACGTCTCTACCGTTAAGTTTAATTGTGTCCATCTACTTATAAGTTCTCAATTTCTGTTTGTAATTCCATCAAATCAGAATATTGAGTAATATCAAGTTGATCAATTGCCCAATTAAAAAAGTTTTTTAAAGAAATGTATTGAGATTCTTGTCGCTGCATAGCTTTTTGCAAATCTTTACCATGAAACCAAATCAAATACTGTTTCTGTTGCCAAAATTCAGCTTGGTCAAACTGAGTCTGATAGATAACGAGACTTTCTTCAAATCTATCTTGGGTGACTTGATCAACAGCTTCTTTAAATGTCTGAATGAGTTTCTTGGCTTCAGCTTGACAGTGTTGTAAATCTAAAGAAGCTGGAAGGTTACCACTACCTTTTGTCCAAGTTGTTTCAAGCTGCGATCGCGCCACACTTGGCTTCGCTACATCAGCCAATGCCCATCTTACTGCTTGATAGTCTGTCAGCGTCCTTGCTGCACTGTCAATCCATGCTGCAATTGTCTCAATTCCCGGTGAATCGCCATGTCCCCACTTGGATAAAGGATTTTCCGATTTCTCTGTAAACTTAGCCTGCCAATACTTATGAATTAAATCAGCATCTAAAAGATAATTTTCAACACAAGCACGATGAGTTAAAAAGCAGCGTTGTCCCAGTTGTAGTAATTTAACGTTTGCGGTTGGTTGAACATCAAAATCTCTATCCCTAAAAATGATGTATCGTTGGTTGATCGCTTCATCAGGAAAAAAATAACCTTGAGCAAAAACTGAAAAGGTAAACTTCCCACCAGCCGACACAATTGTTGGTCTCTGTCCTGGTTGTTCTGCTAAGATGCGCTCTAGAAGCTTGATATCTAAACTGGTTTGTTTCCCCTCACAGAAAATAACCTTATCAGAGACACTCAAAGTTACACCTCTAACCGGATAATATGTGCTTCAGGGACTAATTGCTCTACATAATCAGAGTGAGTTGTGATGATAAATTGATTATTTTTACCCAACTTTGGCAAAGTCCTCAGCAATGCTTGTTGCATTGGCGGATGTAAATGTAATTCAAGTTCATCAATCAAGATGACTGAATTATGAATATTCCAGTTGGCAAAGTCCATTAACATGGGAAATATAGCCCGTTCTCCGCCAGAGAGTTCCGAAATTTCATACTGGTTTTTGCCATCGTAGAGATAAAACCATGGTTCACTCAGGATATCATCAATATTTTCGCGGGGAACCGGACCTTCAAAACTACGTTCGGGGAAAACCTTCTGGTAAACTTGTTCAATTTCAGCGTACACATCTTTTTGTCCTGGACGTAGTTGCTTAATTCTACCTATTTCAATATCTTGATGGAACTGACGCCATTTTGATAGGCGATCGCGTAAAATGTTTTCAGTTATTTCAATTTTTTGATCGGGATCTTCACTGGTTAAACTTGTTGACGTTCTTTGATCGGTATACCAGAATACTGTACCCACTCGTTCAAACACCTGAAACCCTTCAGATCGCCGCAGTTGTTTGGCATAATCTCGCCCTTTAAATTGAAACAATTGAGGCGCCGTATCTGCTTGGACTCGCTCACCTTGCCATTTCAAAGTTGCTAGGTAATCCTCTGCTGGAGTAACGGGTAAATGACGACCCATTTCGTGTAACTTGTGATGGAATTCCTGAACAGCGTGGAGTTCTTCAGATGAAAATTGTACCTTTAGAGTTACATCTGGCTCAAATCGACCCCAGTTATTTCCTAACAGTTCATAATTAAATCCTACCCAATCTAAATCAGGAAGTTTTTGTAATCGTCCAGTTGCTACTCCTAGCGTCGCCGCAATTGCCTGTAAAAGACTGGTTTTACCCGCACCATTCATGCCAATTAGGACAATAATATCTCGTGCTAAACCCGTTTCCGAATCCGTAAAATCAAATACAGGCGGATTTCTGAATTTCTTGAAATACTTTAACTCGACCGATTGAACTTTCATGGCAAATTATTTAACTATTTACGTGTTTAGTCACCTGACTCAGTCTCAGTAGATAGTTGGGCAATTAGATCGTTTAAGGGAATATTGTTCTCGTGCTTTGACTTGGCATCTGTCGGTTTTTCTGCAACTTGAGCATCTACTTCTTCTATTGATAACACAGGTAAGTCGAATGCATCCTTAAACCATTTGACCAGTTGGATCAATTCTTCCAGCGAAGCGCCAACAACAACAACAGGTGCTTTACTATAAGCGACAATCGTACCATCTGGCTCATAAAATACCTCACGAATTGAATAGCGTCCTTCTTCTTGAAGTAATGTAAATCTCGAACAGCATTACGAATTCGATTTGATACATTTATCACAAAAAAACTAGGTTATACATTATTTACATACTGACAATAGAATCGACGGATATACTTATATCAGGAAACGCTAGGGGATAAATTATCCCTCCCGCTAAGGCAGATCGGGAAGCGTATTCTCCATCTTGGGGATCTCGAAATACAATCAGTTGTCTTCTTTGTAGATTAATGACCCAGTATTCAGAAATACCAACTTGGGCATAAATTTTACGTTTTATCTCTAAATCTTTCTCTAAACTGGACTCGGAATACTCAATTAGCCAAAAAATGTTGTCTGGATAAGGGTGATGGTCTAGGTATTCACGCCCCAATCGTTGCACAATGGCGATATCGGGTTCAGGTTCAGAGTTGTTTGGGAGTGTTATCGGTTTAGCTAAACGAACCATCGCGCGATCGCTTAACCGCCGCATTAGATATTCCCCAGCTTCACTACTGAAGTAGGCGTGGGGTTCTCCTTCTGGTGAAATCTCGACAATTTCTCCTTGGAGTAGTTCCACACGCCGATCCTCTAAAATCCCCGCCGCAATCATGCGATGATACTCGTCTATTGTCCATTTGGCTGTGGTGATTGCCATTGCGATCGCGTTTATTTGGCTGGCTTTATTGCTAACTATAGAGGCGCTGAAGCGCAACTACGAACGAATGGCGCGATCGCACCTCTATATTCAACACTTGAAGACAAAAGATGAAACACCAATTATTGTTAGGTTTTCTTCAATCCAAATCCCGATGGGTAAAGGATTTCGCATCCTTGCCACTATAACTCGCCACAACCTGACCTTGACCTGTCATTTGATACTTATATGTCACCAATCCCTCCAATCCCACAGGACCACGAGGCGGTAATTTATTTGTACTAATTCCCACTTCCGCGCCAAACCCATAACGGAACCCATCCGCAAACCGAGTCGAACAGTTGTGGAACACATTCGCGCCATCGACTTGATTGAGGAATATCTGGGCAATATCGGAATCTTCGGTAACAATAACATCGGTATGCCCAGAACCATAATGATTGATATGGTTAATGGCGTCTTCTAAGGAATCAACAATTTTAATCGACAGAGTTAAATCATTGTATTCTGTAGACCAATCCGCATCTGTGGCGGCTGAACAGTCAATCATTTGACAGGTTGCTTCATCGCCACGAAGTTCTACCAGCCGTTCTTTTAAGGCTTTTGCGGCTAGGGGAAGGAAACTCGGCGCGATCGCCCGATGTACCAGTAGCGTCTCTATCGCATTACACACCGCCGGATACTGGGTTTTCGCATCGACGGTAATCTCCACGGCTTTTTGCAAGTCAGCCGCCCGATCAATATAACCATGACAGATTCCATCAGCATGACCCAATACCGGAATCCGAGTATTGTCTTGAACGAAGCGGACAAAGGAATTTGAGCCTCGGGGAATAATTAAATCAATGTAGTCATCCAATTGCAACAGCGCCATTGTCTCCTCTCGCGTGGTTAAGAGTTGCACTACCGCTGGATCAACTGAACTGGTGGATAATCCTTTATGAATCGCGTTAACAATCGCTTCACAGGATCGAACCGCTTCCTTTCCTCCTTTAAGAATCACCCCATTCCCCGATTTCACCGCCAGGGAACTAATTTGCATCACCGCATCGGGACGTGCTTCAAAGATAACGCCTAAGACTCCCAGGGGACAGGTGACACGCTTGAGAACTAATCCATCATCGAGTTCCCGATGAATTTGGATTGCGCCAATGGGATCAGTCAACTTCCCCACATCCCGCACTCCCGCGATCGCGGCGTTCAGTTTCGTCTCATCCAGCTTCAGGCGATTGTACAGGGGTTTAGGGATACTTTCCGCTTCTGCGGCTTGACAATCTGCGATATTCGCCGCCAAGATATCCGGTGCTGCGGTTTCTAAGGCTTTGGCGATCGCTTCAATCGCTAGATTTTTGGTATCAGTGGACATAACCGCCAACTGTCGTGCGGCTTGGCGAGTGGATTGGGCGATCGCGCTGAGGGATTGGGATGGTACTGGAGTCGCTGTCATGGCTGGAGATACAAATACCAACTGTCATTTGAAGTCTAGCAAAATCCTGGACTGGGCGAAAATTATGATTGATGTCGTTCCCGGAAGCCAAGAGTCCCCTATTAAGACAACGCTATAAGTTCTCAATTTTTGTTTGTAATTCCATCAAATCCGGATATTGAGTAATATCAAGTTGAGCAATTGCCCAAGCACAAAAGTTTTTTAACCTCATTTTTCCACTCAATTAAATAAATGTTTGAACAGCCAAGCGCTCCAAAACATGATATGAAAAGCCACAATTGCCCAAAATAAGACTTGGTAAGAATTTTTGCTGCTTTTGTGGCGTAGGGTGCGTTGAGCAATGAATGCGCCTAACCATCCACCTGCTAGTTCGCACAAATGTAACGTTTTCTCAGGTATCCTCGATTCTCCGGTTCTAGCACGGGACTTATCGTGAGCATAAAGGACAAAGGTTAACCCACTCATGATCAAATACAACAGGAGAGGAATTAAATTTGATGTTATTGATGCCAAGTGAATCGAGCCGCCAAGAGGAAATAGAGATAAAAACAAAACTTCCCAGACTAGAGAAGATGATTTTGTTCTCTTTTTCGATCGCTTTCTTTTAGGAGAAATTTTGGCTAACTGTTTGGGACTAGGCGGAGATGCTTTTCCTTCGATGACAGCCTTGCTAGCACGAAGTTTTCCTTTATTGGCAACGGTTACTTGATAACGGATAATGTCACCGACTTGGGGACGGCGATTAGGGTTATTTAATCCACTGATATGCAGAAAAACGTCTTGATCGCCATGATCGGGTTTGATAAAGCCAAACCCCCCTTCGTCTTTCCAAACCGTTAATTGACCTTTATGCGTTTTGGGTTTCATCCCTAAAACTCAATGCTAGTTTAGAATACTATACCATGGCGTCAGCTTTGCGTCCCTACAGTTAAGTATCAATAGTGACAATAGAATCAACGGATATATTTAGATCAGGAAACGCTAGGGGATAAATTATTCCTCCAGTTAACGTAGCTCTGGAAGCGTATTTCCCATCTTGGGGATCTCGCAAAACAATCAGTTGTCTTCTTTTAAGATTAACAACCCAGTATTCAGGAATACCAACTTGGGCATAAATTTTACGTTTTATCTCTAAATCTTTCTCTAAACTGGACTCTGAATATTCAATTAACCATAAAATGTTGTCTGGATAAGGGTGATGTTCTAGGTATTCACGCCCCAATCATTGCACAATGGCAATATCAGGTTCAGGTTCAGAGTTGTTTGGGAGTGTTAAGCTGTCATGCATTTAAATTGGGTATTAGTAGCGAGCAAGATGCAAAGCCTGCGGCATGGCTTCGCTTAACGCACTACAAGGCTTTCGCCGTTATTGATATTAAGGTTTAAATGCCGAACAGCTTATCGGTTTAGCTAACCGAACCATCGCGCGATCGCTTAACTGTCGCATTAGATATTCCCCAGCTTCACTATTGAAGTAGGCGTGGGGTTCTCCTTCTGGTGACATCTCGACAATTTCTCCCTGAAGTAGTTCTACTCGCCGATCCACTAAAATCCCCGCCGCAATCATGCGGTGATACTCGTCTATTGTCCATTTGGCTGTGGTGATTGCCATCGCGATCGCGTTTCTGTTGCTGATTCCATTTATTATAGAGGCGCGGTCAGCGCCTACTACGAACGAACGGAGCGATCACACCCCTATATTCAAAAATTGAATATACAATGAAACTATGAATATAGTAGAGATGACCCAATGTCCACTCGCAACAAAGACGACACGCTGAATCTGACGCTGATCGAAGAATCGATCCTGAATGCGCTGATGTATCGAGAACGCTATGGATTGGAGATTATGAGTGCGATCGCGCAAGCCAGCAAAGGTGCACGCACCATTGGCTTCAGTTCTCTTTACCCCACCTTGCGAAAACTAGAAAAGCGGGGATTTGTTACCTCTCGCTGGGGTGATGAAGCGCCTGAGGAAACCACAGGCGCACGCCGACGTTATTACAAAATCACAGGTTCTGGCTTGCAAGCCTTGGAGAAAAAGCAACAATTCCTCACCGCCTTACAGCATTTGCAACCTGCACTGGGAGAACTCTAATATGATTCACCGAAACCGTCACCGCCGCCGCACCGTTCCGCAGATAGTACGTTTGATCTGGCGTGGTGTACAAGCGATCGCCAAAGCACGGCTTTAACCTACTGGCGATTAACTGGACTCTGCATTACCGTCAGTTTGATCAAGCTGAGACGACTTGCGATCGCGGCGAGACGAATACGTTAAGAATTTCCCATGATTGCGCCCGTTATGGATGAATGCTCCAAAACACCTGTTCCGTGTAGGGGCGACCCGCTTGGACTAATTCAAAACTCCATTCCACTCAATTGGATCGGGTCGCCCTCTACTCAATGAATGTCGAGATCGGTTCGTCCTGATTCGCCAAGGACAAAGGACAAAAAAAAAGAGAGTCACCTAAGCAACTCTCTAGATTATCAGGGTGCATCTACTAAGCATAATTATAGTCATTGGGGGTGAGGGGTGTCACCCCCTATTTGCAAAAAAGATGTTGAGTTTTGTAAAGAAGTGGCAGCCTAACCCGTGATCCGTGACCCCTGACTGATGAAAATAAAAGCTGTAGGGTAGGGTAGGTAGCGCGTGAGGAGACAGCTATGGAACTGAAGTCAGTTTCCGTAGAGCTTCCGGAAGGGTGTAATATTATTATCGGTCATAGCCACTTCATTAAGACAGTGGAGGACTTACCGATTCAGAGGAACTCAAAATTGCCTCATCCGTTAAGAGAGATTTTGCCACTAAGCTTAACTCACCCAAGACATAGGATTATCCTCTCCCGTTGAGGAAGGGGTAAACAGCATCAACTGGGACAGGGCTGGCTGGGATAAATCTGTGAGTTGTCGTCCAAAAATAAACTCGCTGTAATCAGCTAGATTATCAAGTCCTAGAAGATTGAGCAATATCTCAGCCGCTAACCATACCGTTGTTTTTGCCAGCAATGCTTTCCAGTTTACCGTCATGGATGTATCCCCCTTGGAATAAAAAAGTGGCAGGTGGTGAACGCCAACGATTTATTGCATCACTAGGATAGGCGGAGACTTGGAGGAACAAACACCGTGATTTTATCCAACTTAAGGGGTTAGTTGAATCAGTATCAGTAGATCTACTGATAAAACAGGTTTCACTAGAGGACGCATAATTGGGTAGAGACGTTGCAGGCAACGTCTCTACAACAGTTCTTTGGTCCTAATCGATGTGTCTACTGCTATACAACAAAAAAAAGCCAGACTTTAATTTCCAATAAGTTTGGCTTTTGGGGTTAATTAAATTAATTATTGAAACCAATTTCAGGGGTTCAATTATTCTCCTTCGGTTGTGCGGGAGCAACGGCAGCTTTAACATTGACAGACTGAACCCCTTTAATTTCTTTTGCCAAAGGTTCAATTCTCTCAAATTGTTCCTGAGTGGGAACCGTTCCCGATACCATTACAACACCGTCCTCTGCTTCAATCACTAAGGCACCAGCGGGAAGATTCGCTTCGAGTTTACTGCGAACTTCGCTCTCTAGGTCATCATCACTTCTATCTTCAGCCGCACCGTCATTTAAGGCATTATTGCGCTGCTCCCGGGCGCGAATGTCAGAATTAAGCTGGTTTTGGCGGACTTGACTTTGAGCGTCTTTCTGGCTATCTTGAGCCTCGTCAGCGTCTGGAATTTCTGCGGGGTCTGTAATTGTATTTGGAGCATCTGCACTGGTTTTAGCACCGTCGGCGCAGGCTACGGCACCAAAGAGCATAACACTAGCCAAGAGAACTGGAGTGAATTTTTTCATGGTTTTTCCTAAGGGTGAAAACAGGAGACAAGGATTTTAATCCTTGATTTTTGGCATGGTTAAGAAATTCCTTACTGACACCAGTAAGGTAATTTTCACGAGATTTGAGTATTGCAGATTAGGTCAATTATCGAAATAATCAGGATTAGAACACCAATGCCGATAATTTCAAGAACCGGGTTTCTTGATTAAGGACTGAATAAATATCATCCTTTAAACATTGAGAAACCCGATTGATTAACCTGCTAACCTCAGAGTTGTCTGCCTTCTACTTGTATGAGACGGTTTAATGGCGACGGTCAACAATTACGACTTCAGGAGCATCACTAATCCGGTTGATGCGATGGGGTTGCTTAACCTGACCCGTAGTCGAATTATAAATTCCCCAATCCTGCATCCCATGACGGCGCAAGATGGTTTCAGCCTGGTGGATTTGGGCTTGGGTGCCTTCTACCATGACCAGAAATGCACCTTGGTTGAATCGGTCATGGAATAAGGAATTACGTTGTCCGAGAAAGCCGAAAGCACTATCAAAGCGATCGCGAATGGTAAGATTAGGTATCAAGTTGTGGCGCTGATAGTCCCGCGCAATCACAGACACTTGATTCATGGGAAAATCGGCATCATATAATTCCTGGATTGCTGTATCCATATTAGGGCGATGGGAGAATGTACCAACCGCCCGATGATGGTGTCCTAACGAGTGGGAAGTATTAGCCATGGAATTACTCCGACGAGAGTGATTAGTATTGAGTCCGTCAAAAACTTCCCAGTCTTGGACACCATGACGGTGCAAGATCGGTTCGACGCGACGGATTTGGTCTTCTTTGTCTTCTAGGATTAGCAAGTATTCACCCTGGTTAAATCGGTTGTGGAAAGCGTGATGACGTTCTCCCAGAAAGTCTAAGGATGTCTGATCAAAGCGATCGCAAACACTTAAACCCGGTATCCAGTTGTGGTGCTTGTTGTCACGGCTAACTAGAGAAACGTGGTTCATGGGAAAGCCAACATTACTCAATTCCCAGAGGGTGGTTTCCAGGTTATGACGCTTCTTAAACACACCAATGGCATGGTGATTGCGAGTGGTGTCAGCATGGGGAGTACAGACAAGGGGTTGATCCGTCTCAGAGGCGTTGTCATCCGGTGCATTAAAACTGTCCCATTCTCGAACACCGTGACGGTGCAAGATGGCTTCGGCGCGACGGATTTGGGTTTTTGTACCCTCTAAAACGATCAGGAATTCACCCCGCTTGAATTGGTCATGAAAGAAGTGATGACGATCATTGAGAAAACCCAATGATGTTTTATCGAAGCGATCGCTAACATTCAAACCCGGTATCCAGTTATGGCGATCCTGATCACGGGAAATTATGGAAATTTGACTGAGAGGAAAACCCACCTGGTTTAATTCGCGAATGGCAGCATCGGTATGGTGATAGTGGGGAAATATACCAATGGCACGAGAGTGATGGTGATCTAAATGATGATCAAAAGTCTTGGAGGTGACAGGGTGGGTACCAGAGGGAGCCATTTTCGGCGCATCGAAAATATCCCACTCTTGAATCCCGCGATGGTGCAAAATGCGTTCGGCACGTTGGATTTCGGCTTCAGTGCCTTCTACGATGACTAAATAGTCTCCGCGAGAGACTCGCTCATTGTACACTTTGGCTCGGTGTTCCGGAATGCCTAACCCAATGAGTGCGCCAACCAAACCACCTGCAGCTGCTCCGATAGCCCCGCCTGCTATGGTGGTTGCAATCGCGGTTGCTGTTGCACCGGCTAGTAAAATCGGTCCGACGCCGGGAATGGCTAAGGTACCCAAACCGACTAACAAGCCTGTCAAACCTCCTAATGCACCTCCGGTGACAACACCTGTTGTCGCACCTTCATCGGCTTTGTTACTTACTTTCTTATGTCCATTTGTTCCACCAACTTGATTCGGTCGATGAGAATCCTGGGTGATCACGGAAATTTTATCCATCGGGTAGTGAGAATTTCTTAGGTCTCTCAGTGCCGATTCAGCGTCTTGGCGGTTGGGAAAAGTGCCTATCGCTCGTTTATGGTGTCTTAAAGTCATTTATTTTTCTCCCAGCAGGAAAGGTTTTTTTAATGCCGTTTTCTGGTCTACCCTTCCTATTTAATCTCTGATTCCTAGCGGCTTCTTCTGCCGAAGTGAATAACTTATACTTATATAAAGTGATAGATGATTGTTAGTTAAAACAAAGCTTCAATTAAATTTAGCTTGTTTTAGGAATATTTCTTTTGGACTAAGTACAAACCCTAAAGATGTAGCATTTTTTACTCCGAAAAGTACCGTAATCAGCTTTACATAATTGTGTCGGGGCGTTGTTGAGCTGTCCGCATCTGGCTGTTTTCGTCAATAAGATGAGTTATTTTTTTGATAAAACTTAAAAAATGAAGGTTTTATTTGTCCAGCTTATTTCTGGAGATAGAGGTTGAATCAAAACTCAAAAAGATAAACTCATCAACATCAATAACTATTAGGTTGGAGAAAAAACCATGAATATCTTGGCTTGGATAGTTTTGGGTTTACTAGCTGGTGCAATTGCCAAGGCAATTTACCCAGGTCATCAAGGTGGCAACATTATTTCCACTCTATTACTGGGAATTGTCGGTGCTTTTCTGGGTGGAACCTTGGCAACACTTCTAACGACGGGGGAATTAGCCATGACAGCAACATCGTTGAGTATTCCCGGTGTTGTCGTGGCTGTTTTGGGAGCGATTATTGCCATCTTTATTTGGCAACGATTTGTTCAACGGGGTGTTTATTAAGTCAGGGAAGAATGTTCCAGACATATCAGGGTGCGTCTGAGAACAGGGGAAGGAATCAACCTAATTTTTGCGATTCTTGCAGGACTTACGCTGTACTGTTGAATTACTGTTTGTCGGGGTAGGATATCTCCTACCCCAACTCTATGGCGTGTCGGTGCGTCAGGATACGTTAGGACATCAGGTTGACGTGAGGCTTTTGACGGAAAACAGCTCAAGTCTGTCAAAATACTATAACTATTCCCGATCACTCATACTCATGTCCACATCTAGCCATAAGAATCAGTCTGCCCCGAATTACACCCAACAGTTACAATACCTCATGCAGCAGGTGGATGTGTCCAGTTTTCGCCAACTGAGTCGCGTCAGTGGTGTGTCTGAACGACAACTGAAACGTCTGCGACAGGGAGAGGTATCGCAAATGCGGGTAGAGACGCTGCTGAAATTATCGCAGGTATTGCAAATATCGGTCGATCAATTGCTAACCTTATTTTCACCCGAATCAATCTCCCCGATGACGCCGCCGCGCGATCGCACTTCACCGAGTTCTGAGATTCCCACATTGCAAAGCCTTGACAACCTCAAGCAGGAATACAACCGACTACAACAGCAATTCGCCGAACAACGCGAAACCCTTTTACAGGAATTTCAGCAATCGAGTGTGCAGGTATTAGAATCATGGTTATTACAGTGGCCCACAGCCGCTTATGCGGTAACTCAGAATGACCAGTTACCTGCCATCCGATTATTGCCTCTAATCAAGCCAGTGGAACAGCTTCTGCAACAATGGGGCATAGAAGCGATCGCCTCCGTTGGTGATGAATTGGCTTATGATCCCCAATGGCATCAATTAATGTCGGGAACCGTTCAACCCGGAGAGCTGGTGCGAGTTCGTTATGTGGGCTATCGGCAAGGTGATAAATTATTGTATCGGGCTAAAGTGAGTCCGGTGAATAATTAAGGATAAAATATTTTTTAAGCCCTTAACTATGTGGTTTTAATCTTGATAAAGCTTGCCCACATTACAGGCTTCTTCGGTAATCCAAAAGCGAAAATATAAAATTGAATAGTTTTGTTTTTTCTGTCTGCGGGAACTGCCCCGACATTCAGAACGGGTTAGGAAATTGTGCGGGGAAGGTCGAGGCTCTTTATTACTACTTGTCGTTGTTTGATTCAAGGTTAAATCTCCTGTAGGTTTAAAATTCAGCGGTTTTTGATTGGGTAAAAGCACCTGTTTGCAATTAGCACAAATAATTGCTTGGTTAATTGATAAATCGATAAATGCAGGTATAGCATGACTAGCTGTGGCAAAGGTTAAAGTTCCTAAAAGGCTAGTGCTAGCTAGACGAATTAAGCATTTAGTCATTTATCGACCTAGGGGTAGGTTGTTGATTTTTATTGTCGCATTCTTATTTCAAATAAAATTCGGTTTTATTGAGGAGTTTAAAAGGCAGAATTTAGGCGCAATCAGAGTTTACATTAATGATTTAGGGCTTTTGTTCTAAAGTTTTAATGTTTTTTGAAAGTTACCTCAATTATCCTGAATTCCATTAGTCCTGAATTTAACTCAACCGGAAACCGTAGGGACGCACGTCGGTGCATCCGTGTCAACTTAAGCCACAATTCTTGCCAACTCCCGGTAGATCGGCGACTTGTAAATCTAGTTCAACGAAGAAGTTGGGGAGCTGGTTTCGCGATCGCTCTACCCAAAATTTGGACAATTTGGTAGCAATTTGGCGATAGAGACCTAACAGGCTACGTCTGGAACATCTCATTCCTGTACTTCCCGCACCCCTGCACCGCCACTTTTTTACATGACGCTTCAAGCATTGGTCAACAAGCCCTATAATTAGTGTTCCTTTCCTAAGCTATTCAGTTTGACTACTAGATGTAGTGTAGTTTTGCGTATGAACCCCTTAATCTCAAATCCCGTGAATTATCTGCAAGAATGGAACAGTAGCTGTATCGATGACCAACTCACGCGCTTAAACGTTATCCCTTTAACTGGCACTTGCCCATCGAACTATTTATTCTACGCGGATACATTACCACGACGGAATGATGGTCGGGTCAGTCACCGCATCCTCAAGCGCTACGAACATACGGAACAAGGAGGATGGTGGTGTTCCGGAATTGACGTACTCACGGGTAATGATGACCTTTGGGGTTGTTTCAAGCCTAGTTCTCCTCGGCGCAATACTCAGACGGGAAAACCGATTAAATACGAACATCCGCCCCTAGCCCCCACAGGTGTTTTTGCTCTACGTGTCCCCCTACATCTGTGGCAGGATATTGCTAATCGCTATAACCTGACGCTTCCATTTGATGTGTCTGGGGGTGGGTTTAATCACGTCATCGACAATCGTGAAAACCTCGCCGACACATCGGTCAGGGCGGGTTTTGTACAAACGTTACCATCAATCGCCCCAGGCGAGTCCCTAAACCCGCCCCTACAAACCATGCCCTCGATAGTCGCTAAGGGTGAACATTCGGTCAGGGCGGGTTTTGAGGAAACGTTACCATCAATCGCCCCAGGCGAGTCCCTAAACCCGCCCCTACAAACCATGCCCTCGATAGTCGCCAAGGGTGAACATTCGGTCAGGACGGGTTTTGTACAAACGTTATCATCAATCGCCCCAGGCGAGTCCCTAAACCCGCCCCTACAAACTCACAATGTCTCCGGCAAATTTTGGCAGTGGTTGATTGCCCATCCCGAAATCCCGTTGTGTATTACTGAGGGCGCAAAGAAAGCGGGGGCTTTACTCACCGCCGGCTATGCGGCAATTGCCCTCCCTGGTGTATTCGGAGGCTATCGTGTCCCTAGAGATGAACAAGGAAATCGGATCGGCAAGTCTCGCCTAATTCCCCAGTTACTCAAATTAGCCACACCGGGGAGAACCATTTATATTGCCTTCGACCAAGACACTAAACCCAGTACCATCAAAGCTGTTAATGCCGCGATTCGTCAGTTGGGATATTTATTAACCCAAAAGGGATGTTCTGTCAAGATAATTAGTTGGCATCCAGACCAAGGAAAAGGGGTGGATGATTTAATTGCCAACCAGACTCAAACAGCATTTGACGAAGCCTATCAAACGGCTGTCCCCCTAGATACTTGGAAAGCCCAATCCTTAACCGGGCTGACGTATCCGCCCACGATACAGATAAATCGTCGCTATGTAGGGGAATTATCGATTCCTGAGGATGCCAAATTGATTGGGATTAAATCCCCTAAAGGGACAGGGAAAACTCAGTGGTTAGAAACAATTGTCAAAGAGGCGATTAAGCGCCAGAAATGGGTTTTGGTAATTGGTCATCGGGTGCGACTCGTGGAGGCGTTATGTCAGCGCTTTGGCTTGAACTATGTCACTCAGATACAGGATACAGAAACGGGTGCTAGGTTAGGCTATGGTCTCTGCGTTGACTCTCTCCATCCTACGTCTCAGGCTGGCTTTGAGGCGGTGAACTGGTCAGATGGAGTGGTGATTATTGATGAAGTGGAACAGGTTCTTTGGCATGGGTTGGATTCGGAGACTTGCAGGAGTAACCGAGTGGCGATTCTGAAATCTCTGAAGACATTGATGCAAAATGTTTTGGGAGATGAGGGACAAGTTTATGTGGCAGATGCGGATTTGAGTGATGTTTCTATCGATTACTTGATTTCGTTATCGGGGGTTCCCCAACATCCTTATATTATTCACAACACCTGGAAACCTAGTGAGTCTGAATCCTGGCGGGTAAACTATTATCCAGAACGTAAGCCAGAACGCTTGATTCAGGATTTGGAACGACACATTGCAGCTGGTGGGAAACCCTTTGTTTGCCTTTCCGCCCAGAAACGGGGGAGTCAGTGGGGAACCTGTACGTTGGAAGCCTATCTACGTTCTCGATTTCCTGAGGCAAAGATTCTCCGCATTGATTCCGAATCTCTGACTGAACCGACTCATCCGGCGTATGGCTGTATGCGTGATTTGGATGGGGTGTTGAGTCAGTATGATATTGTTCTGGCAAGTCCGGTGATTGAAACCGGAGTCAGTATTGAGTTGCAGGGACATTTCACCTCGGTTTGGGGAATTGCGATTGGGGTGCAACGTGAAAATTCGGTGCGTCAGGCGTTGGGGCGAGTGCGGGAAAATCTGCCTCGGTTCCTCTGGGTGGCGTCTTGTGGGTTTAATCGGGTGGGGAATGGTTCTACGTCGATTCCGGCTTTGCTGACATCGGGACGACGTTTGACTCAGCTTAATATTCGATTATTACAACAATCCGATTTTGATGCCCTTGATGATATTGAGACGGGGTTTCAAGCCGAATCGCTATTGTGTTGGGCAAGAATGGCGGTGAGGCATAATGCGTCGATGTTTCAGTATCGGGAATCGGTACTGGCGGCGCTGCGTAGGGAAGGGCATCAGGTGGTTGAGGCTGCGGAAGAGGAGATTGTCTCCTCGGCTTCTCAGACAGAGGGGAAGATTGAACCCGATTCGCTGACGGCTGCGATCGCGGCGGTGAAAGACCAAAACTATCAAGCCGAATGTTTAGCGATCGCGCGGGCTAAAGATCTGAGTGATAAACAATATCATACTGGGCAAAAACGATTAGTGAAAACCCTTGCCCAACGACGGGCGATTCGCAAATATGAGTTAAAGCAGCGTTATCGAATTCCAGTGACTGCCCAACTGGTGGCTAAGGATGATGAGGGTTGGTATCAAAAGCTATTGCTGCATTATTTTCTCACCTTAGGGCGAGATCATTTAGCGCAACGGGATGCAGTGATGGCACGTAAATTGATTGAGTTAGGCGGTGGGAGTATTTTCTTGCCCGATTTTAATCGTTCTCAATTGGGGGCGGCGGTAGGGACAATGGAACTTTTGGGGGTTCCCGTTTTGTTAACGGATCGGGGGCGTAAATTAAGGGGAACGGATGAAGATTTGCAGGCGATGGCACAATTGGCATTATCGAATCGGGCGTCGATTAAAACTACGTTGGGAATTGGATTGGCGCGAAATGCCACACCGATTCGGATTGTGCGGCGTTTGTTAGATAAAATTGGTTATGGACTTCAATGTATTGGTCGTGAAAGTAAGCGTTTAAATCGGGTGCGTGTCTATCAGGTGGTTCATCCCTCGGATGGGCGGTTTGAGGTATTTCAGCAATGGTTGGCGCAAAGTTGTGAGGTGTTAGAGAAGTCTCATCAACGACTTGATGCTTGTTCAAAAGAGGCAAACAATAAAGCTGATGCTGATGCTGGGGTTGACTATGTGCAGCTTTGTCTTAATTTGTCGGATTGTTGATTTTTATTAGTCATTAGTCATTTGTCATTAGTCATTAGTCATTTGTCATTAGTCATTAGTCATTAGTCATTAGTCATTTGTCATTTGTCATTTGTCATTTGTCATTTGTCATTTGTCGAAGATCACCTGCACTCTAATCGGGGCGGGTTTAGTTATATCAGGGTGACAACTAAATGTTAATGGTAAAACCCGCCCCTACACACTCTTCCCCATTTCCCCCATCTGACACACCGAACGTGTGACCGAGCGAAGTCGAGGTCAGTCGAGGTGTTCCCCATCTTCCTCACCCACTCTCTCTCAGGCTTAAGCTGGCTGATATAATAAAGGATCTAACTTGCCCTGACTATCTAAACTATAGAGATCATCACAGCCACCAATATGCTGGTTGTTGATGAAAATCTGGGGAACGGTTCGCCGTCCGTTTGCTCGTTCTGCCATTTTCATTCTGGCACTTCCATCGCCGTCGATTTTATACTCTGTGAAGTTAACGCCTTTCCACCACAGTAATATCTTGGCACGAATACAAAAGGGGCAAGTTTGCCAGGTGTAAATTTCTACGTTAGCGTTGATGCGTTCGGGATGACGTCCCAGGAGGGAGTTGATAGACTGGAGCATTTTATCGCTATTTTAAAGGGTTCTATTTTCTATTCTAAGATATTAAGGTGTGTTAAGCCAATCCTTGTCCTCTATCATTTTTATTTACCGCTAGTGCTAGCATGATTTAAAATTATAAAAGAATAATATTACATTAATTTATAGGACAAATCAAGATTATTTTTACGGGGTTACGCACTAGGGAATACAGCAGTTCGTTTCATCGATTAAATGACCGCCTAACCCCCCTACAGAGAATTAATGGTTTTGCGAGCAATGGTCTCTCAGTCTAGATTCAGTTATCTAGTTTACCGGAATTTTCACCAAAGAGCTTGATAGTAATGGTAGCATGTCACCTCCAATTGCTAGGTTGGAGCTAGCTGTTGGAGATGGAGGAATTCAGGAGGGAGATATCTGATGGGTTCAAAGCTGAAAACCTGGATTAAGCAGTGGCAAGGAGTATTATTAATCGCGCCGAGTGTGACGCTGATTATTCTTGCCCTGAATGCAGCGGGTTTATTTCAGCTATTGGAATGGGCAACGCTGGATCAATATTTTCGGCTGCGCCCTCAAGAATCTCCAGATTCTCGTATTCTCGTGGTTTCAATTGATGAAACTGATATTAATCAGGTGGGACAGTGGCCCATTCCGGATGGGGTTTTGGCTGAGTTAATTACTACGCTGAAAGCGGCTGAACCACGAGTGATTGGTTTAAATCTGTATCGGGATTTACCTGTAGAACCGGGACATCAACAATGGGTGGAGGTGATGCAGTCTACGCAGAATCTAATTGGGGTAGAAAAACGAGTGGGCGATCGCGTGGCGTCTCCACCCACTCTGGACGCTTTAAACCAAGTTGCTTTGGCGGATCTGATGGTGGATACGGATGGCAAGATTCGCCGAGGGTTATTGTCGATTCAACGGGAAAATGGAGATGTGCAATTAAGTTTAGCTGCCCGTTTAGCATTACTGTATTTAGAGGATGAGGGGATTAGTTTAGAGGTAATTAATGCGAATCAGCAGCGTTATCGCTTGGGGAAAGCTATCTTTACTCCGTTTCAGACTGATGATGGGGGGTACGTGGATGTAGATGCGGGAGGGTATCAGATTCTATTAAATTTTCGCGGTGTTTCAGACAGCTTTGATACCGTCTCATTAAGGGATGTTTTAGCCGATCGCGTTCCCCCAGAAAAAATCCGCGATCGCATCATCTTAATTGGATCTAAAGCCCAAAGTACCAACGATTTATTTTTTACGCCTTATGATAGCACCATATTTGTCCCTCCCCGTCGCGCCGCTGCTGTTGTTATTCACGCGAATTTAATCAGTCAAATTATTAGTAGTGCCATTGATGGACGCCCCTTGATTAAAGTCTTACCCAATCCAGTCGAAGGGGTACTGGTTTTGTGTTGGTCGTTTCTGGGTACAGTCGGAAGTTTAGTTTGGCTAAAGAATAAATGGTTGAATCCCAAAACCTTACTTCAATTACTTGCCCTAGGCATTTATATTGTATTAGCAAGTGGTTGTAGTTTAATTGGCACGTATCTCTTATTTCTGGCAGGGTGGTGGTTACCTGTAATTCCCTCATTACTCGCCTTAACCGGTTCAGCCGTTATCACGGCTGATTATCAGAGTCGGCGGTTACAGCAGGAAGCCCAACAGAAATATCGCCGTATTTTTGAAAATGCATTAGAAGGTATTTTTCAGACCACTCTTGATGGACGCTATCGCAGTGCAAATCCGGCGTTGGCAAAGATTTATGGGTATAAGTCTCCAGAGGAGTTAATTACCAGTATTACTAATATAAAAACTCAGCTTTATGTTGACCCAAAACGTCGAGATTATTTTATTCAACTGATGGAACAACAGGGAGAAGTTGTCGGCTTTGAATCGCAAGTTTATCGTCGGGATGGCAGCATTATTTGGATTTGTGAACATGCGCGATCGGTTTGTGATGATCAAGGAAATGTTCTTTACTATCAGGGATTTATTGAAGATATTAGCGAACGGAAGCAAGCGCAAGTCGAGCGTGAAGCATTTACTAGAGAACTTTTCAAGTTGAATCAATCGTTCTCCCAGTTTGTCCCGCGACAATTCTTGCAGTTACTCAAAAAGGACAGTATTTGTGATGTTAAGTTAGGCGATCAATCTCAGCAAAATATGTCAGTTCTATTTGCGGATATTCGTAACTTTACGAGTCTATCGGAAGCGATTAAACCGCAAGAAACCTTTAATTTTATCAATCGTTATCTTTCCTATATGGAACCTGCCATTATCCAGAATCAAGGCTTCATCGATAAATACATTGGTGATGCGATTATGGCGTTATTTAGTGGCAGTGCCGATGATGCGGTCAACGCAGCAATTGATATGCTGCAAAACTTAAAATGCTACAATCAAGAGCGACAAAAAGCCGGAGAATCTCCGATCGAAATCGGGATTGGTATTAATACTGGCTTGATGATGTTAGGAACAGTGGGCGGTAAAACCCATATTAATAGTACGGTGCTTAGTGATGCTGTGAATTTAGCCTCTCGCTTGGAACATTTGACTAAAGAATATGGGGTATCGCTGCTGATTTCGCATTACACCTTTGACCATTTGCGTGACCCTTCTAACTATTCGTTTCGTATCATTGGTCGGGTCAAGGTTAAAGGTAAATCCCAAACCGTGTCGGTGTTTGATGTGTTTGATGCTGATCCGCCTCCGGTTCGTCAGCGGAAGCTGAAAACAAAGACGATATTTGAACAAGCGTTATGCCTTTATTCGCAACGAGAGTTTAGTAAAGCGGCTAAATTATTTCAACGGTGTCTAGAGTTTGTGCCTGAGGATAAAACCGCTAAAATCTATCTGCAACGCTGTCAGAAGTAGAGATGTAATATACTACATTGACATAAGCTGTTCGGCATTTAAACCTTAATATCAATAAGGGCGAAATCCTTGTAGTGCGTTTAGCGAAGCCATGCCGCAGGCTTTGCATCTTGCTCGCTACCCATTCCCAATTTAAATGCATGACAGCTTACAGGTAACATGCCGTTTTTAATTTTATAAAAATTTTAATCTTCCTCCAAAAGAGTACGGGTATAGTTACAACGGGACTGTATAGAGAAAAAGAACCGAATCATTGGGTTTAACCTCTTGTCAATGAATTTTACCGGATTTTTTGTCTCAAATCCAGTTCAACTGATGAATCCAGTTAATCTTAACTTTCTACTCAAAAGCCTAAACAGTCGGCAAGCGTTACAATGGTTCTGCTATTTTGGACTTGTATCCAGTCAGATTTTTTATGCGGCAAAGATTAATGCCCAACTGATTCCTGATGATACGTTAGGTGCAGAAAATTCAATCGTTGTTCCCCAAGAGGCGCGGGATTTGATTCAAGGCGGGGCAAGACGGGGGAGTAATCTGTTCCACAGTTTCCAGGAGTTCAATGTTGATTCCGGACAGCAGGTTTACTTTACTAATCCTGGGGAGGTTGACCATATTCTAACTCGTGTTACGGGAACAAATCTATCCAATATTTTTGGCACTCTCGGTGTGGAAGGGGCGGCAAGTTTATACTTAATTAATCCTAATGGAATTATTTTTGGGAAAGACGCTAGGTTAGATGTAACAGGTTCATTTGTGGCGAGTACGGCGGATGGGATTCGCCTGGGTGAACAGGGATTATTTTTGGCAACAGAACCTGAAGAAAGTACCCTCCTATCGATTCAGCCAGGGGTATTCTTTTTTAATTATTTGACGGGTGAATCGGCAACGATTACCAATGCGGGAAATTTATCGGTGGGAGGGAATCTTACTCTAGCGGCTAATACTCTTAATTTACAAGGTCAGCTTATCGCTGGGGATAATCTTACTCTGCACGCTAATCATACTGTAAATATTCGAGACAGTCTGGTAAATCCGTTCATCGCTAAGGCTGGCGGAACTATGCAGGTACAAGGCGATCGCACAATTGATAGTTTTGCCCTGAATCATCCGGATAGTGGTTTTTTCGCCAATGGGGAGATGGTATTCCGTTCGGCTAATCCTGTGCAAGGAGATGCCTATTTCTGGAGTGGTGGTGAGTTTCGCATCGAACAGCTTGATGGGAATCTAGGAATTCTTAGGAGTCCTAATGATCCGGTTATTCGCAGCCGTGGGGATGTTTTAATGGGGGCTTATCAAGGCGCTTCACTGCATATTTTTGCGGGCGGAAGTGTGACGATTCCCGGTGGTGTTTTGATCAATAACGTCGATGCCGAAAATGGCATTGTTGAAAATGTTACTCTATCTGATGGTACATCAATATTAATTAATGGGAAAACTCAACCAACCCTGGATATCCGGGCTGGAACTACCGCGTTTGGAATTCCAGTTATCAAGGGGATTCCATCGCAGGGAATTATTGTTCCACCTTTCCCCAATCCTCTAGAAAGTTCCACCAGTGCTAATATTACCATTGGCGATATTGTGAACTCAGAAGGAACTGTATTTTTAACAAATCAGTATCAGCCGAATCTATCGTTATCTGGGGGGATAACGGTTGGGTCAATCAATACTCAAGGAATGATGGGAGGGGGTACGATTATTATCGACTCTAAAGGATTGATCGATACCACGGCTGGTACAATTGATACCAGTTCTTTGGGGAAAGCGGGTGATATATTACTCCAAGCCGTTGGTGATATTGGAGTGAGTGATATCCATGCTAATGGACTAATTGGGGGTCATATTTCCCTAACGAGTGGTGCAACCCTAACTATCGATAATTCAATCATTACTAGCGTGACCAGTTTAGGCAAAGGTGGTGATATTGAACTCTCAGCCCCGTCTCTGGTGTTGAGTGGTGGGTCGAAAATTTTCAGCGTTACGGTTGGTTCTGGACAAGGAGGTAATATTCAGGTTAGCGCTGATTCAATTCGTGCTGACGATAACTCGGATATTAATACGATTGCAGCTAGTATAAATGATATCAATAATATCACTAATATTATCGAAATTATTGGCTCACCGACTGGTGATATTGGAGAACTCGAGCAATTTTTTCAACCCAACACTCCATCTGGGAATGTTTCCGGATCAGGAGGTAATATTCAGGTTAGTGCAGAATCGATTATCTTGAAAGATGAATCGAATATTGCGACAGCTACCTTTGCGAATGGTGGACAGGCGGGCAATGTGAGAATTAATGCCGCGTCAGTCAACCTGCTGGATGACGGTAGCTTAGGTTCTCTTACGTATGGGTTGGGTGATGCTGGAAATTTAACCCTAAATACTCGCCAATTACTGATTCAAAATACCAAAATTCAGTCAGGAATAGGAACAGGTATTTCTACCGCAGCCCAACGTTATAGCAGTGGTGATGCTGGGGATTTAATCATCAACGCTGAATCGATAAAAATTATTGGCAATCAACCCGGTGCGGCTGTTGCTCCAACTGACCTAAATAGCCTTTTAGAGTTGACTAACTTGGTGACAGGTTTTACCTCTGGAACTCAAGGAAGTGGAGATGCCGGAACTATTACCATTAATAGCGATCGCCTGGTGGTGCGAGATGGTGCTGGAATTGTTACCTCGGCTGATTTAACCAGTACCGGAACTGCCGGAAACTTGCGTGTAAATGCGACTGAGATAGAATTGCGCGGGAAGGGAGGGATAGGCACGTTTAGTTTAGCCTCTGGTGATACCAGGGCTGGTGATTTGTACATTAATGCCGAGCAAGTGAAACTTCGGGATGGCGCTGTAATTGGTACAGGGACGCTATCCGGAAATGGTGGTAATATTCTCCTCGAAGGAGCCGATCTATTATTAATGCAAAATAACAGTTTAATCAGTACCACAGCCGGACAAGCTGGGACGGGTGGAGATGGTGGCGATATCAATATTGATGCTAAGTTTATCGTCGCGGTTCTGGAGGAAAATAGTGATATTGTGGCGAATGCATTTGAAGGAAATGGCGGAAATATTGACATAACCACGCAAGGCATTTTTGGCTTACAGGTGAGTGATGAACTTACCCCAAATAGTGATATTACGGCGAGTTCTCAGTTAGGCATTGATGGTACGATTACGATTAATACTCCCAATGTTGATCCGTCTCGCGGCTTAACTGAATTACCGTTTAATTTTACTGATCCGTCGAATCAAATTATCGCGGGTTGTCCGGCTGATACTGGGAATCGGTTTACCGCTATCGGACGCGGTGGTATTCCCGATAATCCCCGTGACTATTTGCAAGGAAATTCGGTTTGGCAAGATCGGCGAAATGTTGCAGGATTTTTGGATAATAAACCTGCTGTAAACTTGCCATCTGAGACACCTGAAAAGCAGATAATTGAAGCCCAAGGTTGGATGGTTGATGAAGATGGGACGGTTATTCTGACGGCTGAACCTAATGGAGGAAAAAGGATAGATTTTGGGGAAGGATCGTCTTCTTGTGGGGGGAGAAATGACTTAGACTAAATTTAATGGGTGAGATTGCAATTATATTTTTTAACGCAGAGGTACGCAGAGGTTTTCGCAGAGGTACGCAGAGGTGATTGAAGGATGGGGAGATAATTTTATAGAATTGGGGAAATAACTGGAAATGATCGGACAAAGGACGAATGACAAATGACAATAGGAACTCGTACTGATTTACCCCCAGCATTCCCTGATCATACTCAACTTCCCGAATCAGATGGTACGTTTGTGAAAAATTTCCAGGCGCATCCCCAAAGCATTATTTTAACGGATTCTATTGGCTCCGTTTTACGACAACTTCATCCTGATGGTCAATATGCTATTGGACAAGATTGTGGTATCTACTGGCGTGAAACTGACCCCCCAGAAAAAGGGGCTGAAGCACCGGATTGGTTCTATGTTGCTAATGTTCCGCCGCTTCTGAATGGAGAAATTCGCCGTTCTTATGTTTTATGGCGAGAATTCATGGCACCAACGATTGCGATTGAGTTTGCTAGTGGAAATGGAGAAGAGGAACGGGATGCTACACCCTTATCGGTTTCGGCTGATGGGAAAACGACGAAACCGGGTAAATTTTGGGTCTATGGACATATTATTCGCATTCCTTACTATGCCATTTACGAAATTAAAAATGGCAAATTAGAAGTGTATCATCTGCAAGATTTTTCCTATCAACGGATAGAACCCAATGAACGGGGTCATTATTCTATTCCACCGTTAGAAGTCGAACTGGGACTTTGGCAGGGAACGTATCAAAATCAAACCCAACTCTGGCTGCGCTGGTGGGATAGTGAGGGCAATCTTTTACTTATTGGTGAAGAACGGGCTGAATTGGAACAGCAACGAGCGGAAAACGAACGACAACGAGCGGAAACTGAACGACAACGAGCGGAAACCGAACGGCAACGAGCGGAACAAGCCGAACAAAAAGCGGCAAAATTAGCTGCACGATTACGGGAAATGGGGATTGACCCGGATGCTGACGACTTAGAGTAAATGAGGGCTTATGAAACGGTTAAGAAGAAGCAGTAAAAAGCAACTATTTTTCTGGGGATTAATCCTAGTCACTTGCTTCGTAGTGGTGACGGTTCGTCCTGTCGCGGCACAGTATTCTTCTAACCGTTTTTTGACCTCTCCCCCTACCCCTCTCCTGCAAGGAGAGGGGAGACAGATAGAGAATTCTAACCTTGTCAGTCAAGGTAAAACTGACGATGAATCTGGACATTTAGCAGATACAATAAAGACTTGGCAAGAGGCGGTAAAGAATTATGAAAAAACTGGCGATCGCATGAATCAGGCGTTAGCGTTACATTACTTATCCTTAGCCTATCAAGACGGGGGACAATGGCAACAAGCAGAAGCCGCAATTAATCAAAGCCTGGATTTACTCCAACCCCAAGCCAATCCCGCGATTCTAGCCCCCATTTTAAATACCAAAGGGAGTGTACAACTGGCAATGGGACAACCGCAGGCGGCGCTAGACACCTGGAAACAGGCGGAAACGGTTTACGCCCAAGCCGATGATCAAATGGGGGTATTGGGGAGCAAAATTAATCAGGCTCAAGCATGGCAAAGTTTAGGAATGGTTCAGCGATCGCGGCAACTTCTCGAATCGGTACAGCCACAGCTAACCACCCAACCGGATTCTATCATGAAAGCAACTGGATTACGCAGTCTGGGTAGGGTCTGGGAAGCTATCGGTGATTTGTCAGCCGCCCAGACTATTTTACAGGACAGTTTAGCTGTAGCACAACGCCTTAATTCTGCCCCAGATATTAGTGCAGCTTTATTGAGTTTAGGTAATATTAGCCGCAACTTGGCAGAAATGCCAGCCGCATTAGCCTACTATCAACAAGCCGCCGAAATCGCCGCGACTCCTCTATCTCAAGTCCAAGCAAAACTCAACCAACTTAAGCTACTGATTCATTTAGAACAGTTTACCGACGCCCAAGAATTAGTTCCTCAAATTCAACGCAATTTGTCCCAGTTGTCTCCGAGTCGAGAGACGATTTATGCCCAGGTTAACTACGCCGAACGTTTAATCGAACTCGTCGAAACCTCCGGCTTAGGTTCTCCCAACATTGCCAATTATCAAACCATTGCCCAACAGTTAGCCGATACTCGGAAAGCGGCAAAAAGCTTAAACGATAAACGGGCAGAATCGCTGAGTTTAGGCATCCTCGGAAAAGTATACGACAAAACCCAACAATGGTCTCAAGCTCAAGATTTAACCGAACAAGCCCTATTTTTGTCTCAGAGTATCAACGCGGCTGACTTATCCTATCAATGGTACTGGCAACTGGCACAAATCCTGACAAAGGTGGGCGATAAACAAAGCGCGATCGCGGCAAATAAACAGGCATTTGATACAGTACAATCCCTTCGGGGGGATCTGGTGGCAATGAATGCAGATGTGAGATTTTCCTTTCAAGAGGAAATTGAACCCATTTATCGTCACCTCGTCAGTCTTTTATTAGACTCTCCTTCACCCGAACATCTGCAACAAGCCCGGACTGTAATTGAATCTCTACAATTAGCCGAACTCGAAAACTTTTTCCGCACCGCCTGTTTAGAGACGCAAGCCGAACAAATTGATACCGTCATCGAAAAAGGTGATACGAAAGCAGCGGTGATTTACCCGATTATTTTACCCAACCGTTTAGCGGTAATTCTTTCCTTACCCGGACAACCTCTACAGACTTACCACACCAATGTATCTTCCCCAGACATTGAAGCCACAATCAGCCGTTTACGCCAAACCATGAATCCGGCGTTATCGAATAAAGAACGGCTTCAACTGTCCCAAACCGTTTATGATTGGTTAATTCGCCCGATTGACAATCAATTAACCAGTAATCAGATTAAAACCTTAGTCTTTGTTCTGGATGGTGTTTTGCGTAATATTCCTATGACAGCCCTCCACGATGGCAACCAGTATTTGATTGAAAACTACAGTGTGGCGTTAACACCGGGACTGCAATTACTCGAACCGCGATCGCTCAAACAAGTTCCCCTATTTTCGTTAACAGCAGGATTAACGGAAGCCCGTCAAGGGTTTCTTCCCTTACCGGCTGTTAAGCAAGAAGTTAAAGAAATTAGTGATGATTTACCGTCAGAAATTCTATTGAATGAAACCTTTACTCATGCCAAAATAGAAAAGGAACTCAAAAACCACTCCGTTAACATTCTCCATCTTGCCACCCATGGTCAGTTTAGTTCGCAACCCAAAGACACCTTTATTCTTACCTGGGATAAACGCCTCAATGCCAATACTTTATCTCAATTGCTTAAAACGAGAGAACAAAGCAATTCTGAACCGATTGAACTATTAGTTCTCAGTGCTTGTCAAACGGCGACTGGAGACAAACGAGCCGCTTTAGGATTAGCTGGATTAGCGGTGCGTTCAGGCGCTCGCAGTACAATTGCTACGCTTTGGTCAGTGAATGACCAATCCACTGCCGATACCATGATTAAATTTTATCGCCATTTGCGCCAAGGTGATGGCAACCGAGCTGAAGCCCTGCGGCAAGCTCAGTTATCATTATTAAAGCAAGAAGCCTATCAGCATCCCTATTACTGGGCACCTTTTGTTTTAGTGGGAAATTGGCTGTAATTCTTAATCAGAAAAAGCAGGTTTCAACAACGTCTTATTTTGGGGTCAGAGGTTGCTCAATTCCAACCAAACATAAATCCGAGGAGGATTGAAATCATGAACGTAGTTAAATCTTTATCCCTATTCGGCATAGCGTTATCCTTGGAGGTGTTAGTCGGTTTGGATTTAATGGCACAATCTGACTCAATTAATACCCAGTTGTGGGTAACATTTGAGCCGCCCAAAGAAGGAACTCCATACGATACAACAGGTGGCGCATCTCGGGGAACCTGTCCGGGGGATGAACTGATGAACAATGAAAGCTTATCCTCGTTAATGCCCACCCATAGCGAAACGGATGTCGAACGTCCCAGTTTTGCTGTATATCTTCCCAAAACCGGAGCTAAACAAGTATTTTTCAGCTTAAAAGATGCTGATGAAGACTATTTTTATCAGGCACAACTCCCACTACCAACAACTCCGGGTACGTATCGTTTAGAGTTGCCAACTGATGCTCCAGCAATAGATTCTAATAGAGAATATCAGTGGTCTATAGGGTTAATATGTGGGCAAGCCGTCGATCCTAATGATCCTAGAGTCGGTGGAATGATTCTGTATAGGAATCCCTAGTGCAGCTCGGCAGAAATAAGCGAAGCAGAAAGAAAGAGCAATGGGGTAAGTAGTGAATCGTTGTTATCAAAAGAAGTGCGATCGCTGTTTAACCTGAAGTTCCCGTAGGGGCGCACCGACGTGCGCCCTCGCCAAGCGTTGCGCCCTCGCCCTGTCAAAGGTAAAAAAGGATGATATCATGTTCAGATAATTACAGATAATTTCCATACCGTAGCCTGAAAATGTTTCCTCCTTGGTAAGCGTCTAGAACCCAATCCAACCCACGATTGCCTTACGAGATAAGGCAGAGGATTTGTTCGTGGATTCCCCCTCCCATCACCAACGCTGTGAAGATGTGGCGCTGGTGAACAAATTTTAAGGATGGGAGAATTTCACGATGTCATTGGATGGTAAAAATAAACCGACTCGAACAGTAATTGGATTAACGATTATTTTCCTGACAATTGAAGGATTAGACGAACTTGTGGATGGCGTGTGGGGTGCAGCCTATCCGTTGATTCGTAATGAGTTGCATCTTTCATACCTGCAAGTGGGACTGTTGCTAACCATACCCACTATCGTCAGTAGCCTGATCGAGCCAATCTTGGGTATTTTAGCCGATTTAGGTCAGCGACGGCAATTAATTTTAGGGGGAGGGATGGCGTTTGCGATCGCGCTCGTCCTGATTTCCCTAAGTGATCACTTTTTCGGATTATTAGCCGCGCTGGTCTTATTTTATCCCGCATCGGGCGGCTTTGTCAGTCTTTCTCAAGCAACGTTAATGGACATGGAACCCACACACCACGAGTATAATATGGCACGTTGGGCATTGGCGGGTTCGGTGGGAAACGTGATTGGACCCTTGATTTTAGCGAGTGCGATCGCATTTGATCAAACTTGGCGACGTGTGTTTCTCGGATTGGCGGTACTCACGGTATTACTGGTAAAAATACTGTGGAACTATCCGATTATACCTGCAACAGCATCCGCTACCGTTGAGCAACCCCTGCACAGCTTCAACCAGGGTATCCATCATGCCATCAATGCCTTAAAACGATCTCAAGTACGGCGTTGGTTAACCTTATTACAACTTGCGGATTTAATGCTAGATGTTTTGCATGGTTTTTTAGCCCTGTATTTTGTTGATGTTGTCGGCGCAACCAGTACGCAAACCAGCTTGGCTGTCACCGTCTGGTTAGGGGTTGGCTTATTGGGCGATTTTTCGCTGATTCCTTTACTCGAACGGATGCGGGGATTAAAGTATTTGAGATTTAGCGCCATCCTGGTTTTGTTTCTTTATCCAGCTTTTTTGGTTATATCCAATATCACGATCAAGCTGGTTATTCTTGGTTTATTGGGTTTCCTGAATTCAGGTTGGTACTCAATTCTTCAGGGGCGACTGTACACAGCGATGCTGGGGCAGAGTGGTACAGTGATGACGCTAAACAACCTGGCGGGTTTAGTGGGTAGTTTAATACCGCTTACCCTGGGTTGGGTTGCTCAACAGTATGGTTTGCCACAGACGATGTGGATATTACTCGCAGCGCCTATAGCCTTGCTGATTGGGCTTTTTGTCGAATAGGTTGTAGGTTGAGTTGACGCCTGTTCCCCGCCCGTGAGTTCCCCAATCTTAACCGTCAACTTTAATTTTGTCCGACTACTTATTACTGAACAGACATTCTTGCGCTAGCTAAAATTTTTATAACAACTAGGCGTTAAACTAAAATTAATTCAATTTTAACTTTAAAAAGCCAGGGTAAAAAATATAGCTATTCCCGTAAAAATTGTATTAAGTCAATTCCATCAATAAAATGCATTTGGTATAATTAATTTAATTCAAAACCATAAAAATTATCGTAACTAAACCCCTCACAACGTCAATCAAGTGCATCAATCTCCTGATTTGAGTCAACCCTAAAAAAACTGAATTAGAATTGTGCTTGTTCAACAATTAGATAAGCTGACGCTGGATTCAACCTTGGCTCACCTCCCTAGCCATGACTTTCAAGTGGAATTAACCACATTAGGTCAGGTTGTCGCCCAAGAATTCCAGCAGCATCCAGAACTACCTGGCGTTATAATTACAGATGCGAATCAAATTATCGGCGTGATTTCCAGAACGCAATTCTTTGAGTGGCTCAGTCGCCCCTATGGGTTAGAAACGTTCCTCAAACGCCCGATTCACTCATTGTGGAAGATGATTGCCAAAACTGAAGGGATTTTCACTGCCGAAAAATTAGCCGAAAAGTACCTGCTACTGAGTAACATTTGTTCCATAGAAAAAGCCGTAAACTTAGCGCTCAATCGTCCCGCATCGTTAGCTTATGAGCCGATTATGATTAAATGGGAAGATGGGCAGCGACGGTTGCTGAATATGCAGGCATTGCTTTTAGCTCAATCCCGCTTATTCGCCCTAGCCAAAGAAGCGGCTGATGCAGGGAACAGGGCGAAAAGTGAATTTTTAGCTAACATGAGTCATGAACTGCTCACGCCTCTGAGTACTATCCTAGGCTTCACCCAACTAATGAGCCGCGAATCATCCCTTTCTCCTGAACACCAGCACTATTTAGGGGTAATAAAGCACTCAGGGGAACATCTCTCGGAATTACTTGATCAGATTCTGTTGGGGAAAAACACAACATCGGCGTTTGATAATCAGATTGCCATTGCCAAAGCCGATAAAATTAAGACTTCTCAAAACAATCGCCAGGTGATTAGACTAGCACCCGATCAACCCCAGTATCGGATTTTGCTAGTTGAACATCGTCCACAGATGCGGATTTTTTTGGTCAAGATGCTGACATCGATCGGCTTTTGTGTTCGCGAAGCTGAAAATGGTCAGGAAGCAGTGGACATTCGCTCCAGCTATTTGCCTCACCTAATTTTCATGAATATGCGAATGCCGATAATGGATGGCTATCAAGCTACTCGCCGAATTCGCTCTGTGGAGAAGTTCCGCCGCAGTTTTTCTCAAGAACAAGCAACGGTGATTATTGGTTTGTTTGTTAGTGCTTCTTCTGAAGACAGTTCCCAGGTTTTATCAGTTGGCTGCAATGATTTTATCGGTCAGCCTTTCCATGAGGAAGTGCTTTTGGAAAAAATCGCCCAACATTTAGGAGTGCGCTATCTGTACAAGGAGTAAGTTCCTGCCTATATACGATTAATCTTAAAGTTTATATGAAAATTTGCCTGCTGCCAAAATGAGAGCTTAAATAAATGAAGATAGTTCTAAAGACGTACAGAAAGAGAACTACACAGCAAAGTGCAAGGCTGTCTTGGTTTCCCGTTGTCGAGTATCTGTCAGAAAGAGGGGTCACAGACTGAAACGCTTATCGACTGGGTTGGACTAAAACTTACCGAAGAATGAAATGAGGTGTTTGGTCACTAACCGAAGAGGGACGCACTACTGAGTGATACGATTGATCCAGGCAAAAGTCATCCTCTTGCAGGATAAGAGACTTTAGCATTAGTAGGGATTCAATCACGGAAATTATGTTAGTCGGATTCACAGTCACCACGATGGGGGATTTTTCTTCATCGAGATAGCCCAACTCTCTAATAATTTCGTCTACTTCCCTGGCGTTTGGACAATCCGTATGAGTTAAACCAACAATCATTGGAATTTGCACGCGCTGATTCATATAGGAGAGAATATCATAAGCTAATGGGAAATTATCTGGACGATGGGCTGCTACTAACAGAATATAGGCATCAGCTCTTTTGATTAACACATCCCACATAAAATCAAAGCGAGATTGACCCGGAGTGCCGTAGATGTGCAGTTCTATTTCCGGACTGAGTACCAGACGGTTAAAGTCAAAGGCAACGGTTGTTTGTGGTTTCAATAAGGACGTGGAATCCGTAGCTAAGCGCTCGGTTTCTATGAAGTCAGTATCACTAGCGGTTCGCACAAAGCTAGACTTACCCACACCAACAGATCCAGCGACAAGTATGCGTAAAACTTTCATCAATTTACTCCATAATAATCCAGGCAATTTCTATTGTATTTTTTCTTTTTTAAAATGTATTTTTTGTTACAGTTTTTTAAAAAAATAACTCAATTATTTTTTCTGAAAAAGTAAAGAAGTTATAAATTACCTAATCCTAATGAGTAAGTAGTCGGACTTTCATTTAAAGTTAACGGTTGAGAGTAGGGAACAGGGAACTATCTATTTATCCCAGATCCCCGACTTCTTGGAGAAGTCGGGGATCTTGCTTGGACTTGGTAGTAGTATTAGACCGCTACGAAATAATCCTGAGTCAGATTACTCGCATCCACCTGATTCAGAATTGCCAACGTTTCGTTGTCTAACCCAATCAGCGTATTTTCGCCATCCTGAGCGATAGTTAATTGTCCAAATGTCAGGTCTCCGACCAAACCGATGAAATCTTCACCAACATTGAAATCAACAATCGTGTCGGTTCCTTCGCCCGCAGCCAGGACAAAGGTATCACGCCCCTGACCCCCAGAGAAGTCATCACCAGTCAAGGTATCATGACCCAAACCGCCGCGCAGGATATCATCCCCATCATCACCCCAGATTTGGTCGTCGCCGTCTTCACCCAAGAGGATATCATCACCCCCTTTACCGCCAATCCGGTCATTCCCGTTACCACCGTAAATCACGTCATCCCCGCCGACTTGACCGCCAGAAGAACGACTGTTGCGATCGCCCCGCAGTACATCGTCACCGTCTTTACCGACAATGATGTCATGACCCATCTCGCCAGCAACGGTATCATCACCGTCACTCGCCACGATCAAGTCATCCAGGTCAACCTCACCAACCAGCGTGTCACCATCAGAACTGGCTTGGATAATACTACCTTCGGGATAACCGGGTTCAACCCCGCCGATGTCTGGATCGTAACCCAGTGTCGGGTCAAAGTTAGTGGCGTCATACGCCGGTAAGTCATGCACCGAGGCATACTTGTTATAGGTCGTCACATCCCAGGTAGACGAGAAGCCCGTCCAGCCATCACTCAGTTCACCCCAGTCATGCCAAGCAAGTCCATTATCTTCTCCATACAAATAACGGCTACTGGCGATTTCATGCTCAATGTTCATCCCGTCACCGATGAACAGGATCAGATGTTCCACCCCGTCTTGAGTGGCTTGATCCATCACCTGATAGATCTGGGTATTATCCACGATATCTGTCCCCGGATACCAGGAACCCGCATACTCCGAGAACGACGCCGCACCTGCACCACGAGCGGACAAAGTTACCAGTTCATTGGTATGATTCGTGGTGTGGTAGGAGACTTCCCCATTCGGATACAGCCAGGGACTGCCATAACTACCCTCCCCACTGGCTTCCACCTGCTGCGGTAAGTCACCTTTACCTAGTACCTCTTTGTTGCGGAGATAGCTGTTGGAATGGTCAGAGGTGACGATCATTAACGTATTAGACCAGTCCAAATCATCGCCCGGTTGAGCGATAAACGCTTCTGCGGCTTGCACGGCTTGGTCTAAATCCCAAACCCCGCCGATCATCGTTTCAAAGTTATTACCGTGGTTTGACCAGTCGATATCCCCCTGCTCGAACATGACGAAGAAACCATCGGGATCTTGATTGAGTACCGATAACGTCGCATTCGTTGCTTCCGTCAACGTGGGATTCTCCACACTACCGGGAGTGACGGATGGATTCCCTGGGGTATCAGACACCTGATGGAAATCGAAATTGCCACCCTCACCACCAAACAAGCCGAAGAGTTTCTCCCCAGCATTAACATCAATAGTCTCGGCGGCTGTCAGTAAAGCATCGCCGCCATCAACACCGGCTGTCCATTCCACAAAGGTATAGCCAGCGTCACCGGAGTTCAGCGCATTGTAATCCGACTCTGAGAGATAGCGAAAACGACCATAGGTATTGGGATGACCCCCACCAATCACCAGATCAGGCTGAGTGGTGTTGATGATTTCATTGGCGATGTCCAAGTAGTTGTTACGATTAACGTTATGGCTGACAAACGCCGCAGGTGTGGCGTGGCTGAAGGGTACGGTGCTAACGACACCGATTGAGAAGCCTTGGTCACGGCGTAATGTTTCCGCAATTGTCGTTAATGCACCATCGGCTGGATCACCCGTTAACCAAGCAATGTTACCAGCATCGGTTTTCTGCCCTGTGGCGATCGCGGTGGCGGCGGATGCTGAATCGGTTGCTGGTTCTTTGCCGTCGATCTGTTTCAGGAAATAAGCGTCACGAATTAGAGTTTCTGACATGGGTAAGGTAAAGTAACCTACCATAAAGCTACTCCTAGAATGCTTATTGAACGTGTCTGGAAAGATCGACCTCTCTAAGTAAATACTCCTAGTGCAAGTTTAACTCGTTATTATTATTCGGTTAAAAAGGGTTTGTTTGTAATAGTTTTAAATGAATATACAATTTTTTTAATCAACTAAATGAAACAATGGGTAATAGATGATGCAACGAAGTCGTTTAGTCTTTTTCCCAGCCACATGGAATTTAGCGGAAACCACGCGAACACTGGAAGTGGCAAAAGCATGTCGTCCCAGGTTTGATCTACACTTTGCTAGCTACGGAGGACAGTTTGAACCACTCATTGAAGATGCAGGATTTGCGCTGACGAAGTTATCGCCTCGCCTGACCCCCACGAAAATCGAGCATCTCTATCAGATTGATCAAGGAGAAAAACTGGGATCATTTTTTTCGTTAGCAGAAACCCGCGATCGCGTAAAAAATGAAGTAGCATTCCTGCAAAACCTGCGTCCTCTCGCCGCGATTACAGGCTTCAATACCACGGTAACCCTATCCTGTCGTGTGGCAAAGATACCCTTGGTGTGGCTGACACAATCCACCTGGGATATTGAAGCGATGATTGATCAGGGATTGGGTTCCTATATGGATGATCTTGAGCGTCCCCTGATCAGACACCTACCAGACACTATGTTGCAATGGTTAACCAAGCGGGCTGTTGCTTATTTCAGCAAGGCGATTCTCAAACCGTTGAATACAGTAGCACAGGAGTATCAAGTTCAGCCCCTCAAAGACATCTACGAACTTTGGCAAGGCGATTACAATTTATTGGCTGAACCCGAGGACTTTTCCGGATTAGAAAAACAACGCCAATCCGACTATTATATTGGTCCATTAATTGCCAACTTGGATAAAGAAATCCCCCAAGCGGTACTTGAATGGGTGAATCAAGATAAACCTCTGGTCTATTTTTCCATGGGTAGTTCGGGACGACCTTCTGTAATTAAAGCCATAGTGGAAGGGTTTAAGGATCAACCCTTTAATGTGATTTCCCCGATGCAGCGAAAAACAGAAGGTTTAAATATAAACGTTCCGGTTGGTGTGCTTCTGACCGATTGGTTACCTGCTTTGCAGGTGAATCGGCTGGCTGACATCGCCGTGATTCATGGTGGTATTGGCACCGTCATGACTGCGGCGTTGGCGGGTAAACCCGTTGTCGGGGTGGGAATGATGTACGAACAAGAATACAATCTCGACTGTCTGGTGCGAAAAGGGTTTGCCAAGAGAATCCGTCGAACGACTATTAATCCAGATAAGATTAACCAGGCAATAACGGTGCTATTGAATAACCCGGATGCGAAAGACAAGGCGAAAGCCTACAGCAGACATTTAGAGAAATGGTTGAACTTACGAGACGAAAAGATCAGAGAGTTTTTCGTATCTTTGGATGAAGGCACATTAGCTGATCCGGCGATCAGTACCCCACGCTGAATAAAATACAGCGTGGGATGAATCCGTTAAATCACCAGAAAAGAAGTCTCAGTTAAACTATCAGCATTTACCTGATTGAGAATAGCCAACACCGTATCATCTGCGGATTTAATTAAGGTATTCCCATCTTGTTCACTAAAGGACAACTGACCGAAGGTGAGACCATTCGCCAAACCGATCGCGTCAGTTCCCACTTCAAAATCAACAATGGTGTCCGTTCCTTCTCCCACAGCCAACACAAAGGTATCACTCCCTTGACCACCAGAGAAGTCATCACCGGTTAAGGTGTCATTACCCAGACCGCCATAAATAATATCATCGCCATCATCGCCCCAGATTTGATCATCACCAGCTTCACCAAATAGAGTATCATTACCACTCTTACCCCCGATGCGATCGCTCCCTGCACCGCCGTAGATGATATCATCACCCCCAGCTTCACCCACTTGGGCGCTGCGGCTATTCCGGTCTCCCCGCAGTACATCATCACCATCGCCACCTCGGATCAGATCATCACCGAGTTCACCAGCAGCAAGGTCATTCCCAGCAAAGGCGAGAATTAAATCCTGATTTGGGGTACCGACGAGGGTATTTGCCCCATCCGTTCCCGCGATCGCGCCTTCACCGAGGACGGTATCGCTACGAACGTCTAGGTTTTGAATGCGAGTGTCGAGTGCAGGAGGTACATCTTTATTATCAAAGGGCGTTTGGCTATAATTGTCTGCCAAATACTCCGCTAACGCATCTTGTTCAGAACCATCCGGCACAAACGTGGCTACCCCTGTGCGAGGTGCATCGTCGGCTTGTGCCAAGTTGACTTGATTGGCAGAGTCTCCCATGGGGAAAGGATAGCCATCACCACCACCCGCGAGAAAGGCTAATGTGACCATACGGAAGCTGCGATCGGGATTGCCAATTAGTTCACCATTGGCAACAACCACATCGGTGACATTCCCATCACCATCTTGAATCGCTAAGGATTGAACCCGATCGCCCGCTGGCAAATCGGCATCAAAACTGAACGCCATCCCCCCAACTTGGGGAAACCGTCCCGGTGTTGCACCGGGTTCTGTCTGGGAAACGCCATGTTCAATAATATCTAGGAGTTCTTGGGCGGTGACAGTGACTAAGGTTAACCCGTTGTTGAAGCGGAGGGAGTTGGAAATATCCAGTTGAGAAATATCTCCTTCTTCCTTACCAGCGAGGGGATTGGGTTGGGGCGGGAGTTTGAGTATATCTTCGGGATCTGTTGAACCAGGAGGATAGGTGACGACACCAATGTTATCCCGAATCCCACCCCCATTTTTCAGGGAAATCACCACACTGGGGTCAGACTCCTGCGCGATCGCCAGGTTCGCATCGGCGGTAAGATTTCCCAAATTAGTTTCTTGGGTGCGGACATCGCTGCGTGTTCCATTAAGAAAGACTTCGGTATTGCCAAAAATGTTACCCTCTTGGCTGGCGATGACATCCCGCAACGTCTGGGTAATGTCCACAATATCGGGGTCAGGAGTCCCACCCACAGCGGCGACGCCTTCCTCATCGGTGGCGTAAGCACCACTAATCGTAGGGTCGATGCTATCCGGAATAATTACACCGTTCTCGTCAAAGTCAACCACCAAGCGACCCACGTATTTATAGTTCCCATCGGTGTTAACTACAGCAACGGGATTCCCATCAGCTGCTGTCTTGAGAATCGGATAAGCACCTTCCACTTCATCGCCAGCGCGAAGGCGATCCGTTTCATCAGCTAGCAGCGTATTGGAACCGCCAGCGACAATAATGTCTACATCTGCCAAAGCGGTAGCCAGTTGTGCTTCAATCCCAATCTGCTGCATGTGCGCCAGCAGGATAACTTTGTTAATATCCGAGTTATTGGTCAGCAGGGTATCGACCGAGTCTTGAATTTCTGTGGCTAACGCCTGAATATCGGCGGGATTAGCCGAATCAAATTCAATCGGCGCAACGCCGACATCATCGGGAGAGGAAATCTGAGGTAAGGTTGGCGTCGTCGCACCAACAACACCAATGCGTTCCCCATTAACGGTAATAATGGTATTGCCAGCAATACTGTTCGGAATGGTATCGGCTTCTTGTCCATCCTCAACCACAAGGGGTGCTAAATTTTCATCACGGCTAAAATCCAGGTTGGCGCTGAGATAGGGAAACTGAGTTCCCGGATAATCACCATCCGCCGCAATCACATCCGCGATCGCACCCGTACCCAGGTCAAATTCGTGGTTACCAAAGGCGATCGCTTGAAAGCCTAACTCATTTTGGATTAAGATATCGCCTCGTCCAGCACCACCAAACGCGGTTCTACTGGCGGAGAAAAAGGGACCCGGAATATAGGCATCTCCGGACGATAAAACCAGGGTATTGGGAAAGTCAACCCCAGGAATACCATCAATATCTTGCGTTTTCAGGGCGTTGAGAACAGCCGAAAAGCGGGGCGCGTCGTCTATCGCTGGGATTCCCCCTTCTTGGTCAGCCGCATGTAGTAACTGGAGTGTAAAGTTAGCCATGTTTAATTAACAAAAAACTCAGGTTGTTCAGGTGTTATCCTCAGCTAGGGCATAAAGGGGAAGAGAAAGCGAATCGAGGAATTTATGCACAGCGCTATCACGGCGGAATTGACCTCTTCTCGTTTTCCCGTCCTTTTCTGTAACCTAAATTACAGATGCCAAGCCGCTTACTTGGTAATATTTCTATTTTTTTTGAGTACAAATATACTTTGCCAAAGTTTTGTAAAGAAATGGTTAATTACTTTTTAAGAATTTACATCTTTATCAAGTCTTTATGTTAAGTGTTTAATCTTTACAGAATCTTCACATAAGTCAGGGTGGGCGCGAGTGCTAGCTTTCGCACCAAGGTGCAGGAGTATCGCCCAAATCCGGGAAGTACACCCTTGGTAGGGTTAGCCGGATTTTGGCTTGACAGGTGCGATCGTAACCCTTGAGGTATATTTCGTCAATATACAGAACCGTCAGACTCGGATTCACTACCCAATGATTGAGGCGACGTAGGGGCGCATAGACGTGCGCCCTTTTCCAGACGTGCGCTATGAATTCCCCTCATAAGTATAGGAAATTTCTCCATTCTTTATAAAGAGTTTAGCATTATATTTTTGTTTAAACTTTTTCTTTAGATTCTGTATTTCAGTTGAGTTGATGGGACATCTTGTGCTTGAAATAAAGCAGAGTTTAATCAGAGATTTGCAATTACAAGACAACACCTCAATCGCTCTTTCAATTTGCTCCACCGCATGCTGAACATTAGAACCTTTTAACTCAATATAAACCTCTTGTTCATTGGGCAATATGAGTAAATAGTCGCATCTGATACCGTCTTTAATCACACAATCATCTACCTGAACAACTTTTATGGTAGCCCGATTTGGATTATGTAATCGGAATTTACTTCGTTTATTTCGACTCCCAGGATCAGTAACAACAATATAGGTATCACTCTTAATCGTTTCACACTCGGCAAAATTTCTCATGGATTGATATCGAGAAGTTGATCAAACTGAATGGCTAGTTCATTCGATACGTCATCAATAATATTCGTATCTATTAATCCTGTTTCAAGATCGAGAATGGAATGGCAATAACCATCGGCTAAAGAATATACAGCCAGATCATTAGGCTCAAGTAATCTTGATGTAGGAACATAACGAGCTATTTCTTTTTTCTTTTCTTCAGTAGCATTAGCCGCCAAGAATCCGGCTTGAAGCAGATTATTGAAAGCCGTTAATATATAAGGACTATGAGTTGTAATAAAAAACTGCAAGTTATCTTTGCCAGAGTTATAGACTGTAGAAATTAGCTCGACCATATCTCTCTGAGCGGCTGGAAAAATATGTGCCTCTGGCTCCTCAATATATATGGATTGACCCCCTATTTTGGGTTTTGATAATGCAACTGCTCTAAGAATAAGAGCTAATGGCAATACTTCTTGTTGTCCCGAAGACGAATTTGAAACACTAATTTTTCTGCCTCTATCCATTGCCAGATAATCTTCCCCGTCTTCTTGAAAATACTTGCCGCAAAGAATTTTTGTGCTAAGTTTATCTATCTCCTCGTTTAATTGTTTGTTATTGACTCTTCCTCTCAACCTTTCAAGTCTAATCGGATTTTTCACGCTTTCATAGTAATTCCCGAACTCAACCAGAAACGGATCGACAGCTTTGTTCTCAGATAAAAAAGTGAATATACTACTTTTGAGATTGGCAAAAAAGGATCGTCCTGCTGGAATATATAATTGTGAAAACGTGACAACTTGAGGAACTTTTTTAGCTACATCCCGTAAAAAGGATCGCTGTATATCATAGATAATATTGAAACGAGAGAGAACACCAACTGGCATATCTTGTTCAGCGGCTTTCTCATTTTGTTTCTGAATGATATTTCTCAAATAAACAAATTCATCTTTAAAAAATTCTGAATAGTTAAGTACCACTTCCGGTGAGCTTTTCTTGTTTTTTCGTTTTCGGTAAATCTCAATAAAATCTTCACCGACATAATAACAAATTTTAAAGTTTGCGTTTCCCCAGGATGATGACGGGAAATATTCATAAAATCTGCTTTTGAAATCTTGATCAAGCTCTCTTTTATGTTTTGATCGTTCTGCGGCGTTAAGAATTTCAGATATAAAGCTTTTGAAGTAGAAGAGTAACTTGGCGACGACACTCTTCCCGCTGGCTTGGGGACCGATCAAAATATTAATGGGTTTGACATCTAGCGTAATATCTTTAATTCCCACAAAATCTTTAATTTCAATTCTTTCCATAATTCAATATCAGTAATATACTCTCAGCTTAGTGACAAAAGTGTTATCAGATAAGAGGTTCAGCCATCGCAGCCGAAGATTGTATCCAGTAGGATTTTAACCGATCATCGTTCACACTATTACTGGATAAGGCGTTAAGCTAATTGTAGTACATCAGCATCAGAGAAACTTCAGTATAAAAATTTCACCCAAATACAGCAAATTTCTCTGCGTACCTATGCGCCATCCTTTGCGTACCTCTGCGTTAAAAAAATATAATATGAGTGCGAAGTCTCATGTACGGTTCTCAGGGGAGGGGAGAGGGGCGACCCTCAAACTTTACCCGACCATTACGCCCAGAAAACATAAGAAATTAGGGCTAAGGTTCCCTACTACGAACCCAAGCTAATCTACCCAATTAGGTGTGCCACGCCACTACAAAAGTGACATGCGTATCAGGTCATACAGAAAAGGGGAGAAATTTCTCCCCTTCCCCTGTTCCTCGGCTCTCCTGCAAGCTTCACCGAAAACGTTTTAGTCTACTGGCTGTTGCATCTGGGTTGAAGGAGAGGCGTCTGGAGCCACAGATTCAATCACATCGACTTCACCTACCCGATCCAGGGGCCAAAAGCGGACGATCGCTCGTCCAATAATATTGTTACGGGGGACAAAACCCCAATAGTGAGAGTCGTAGCTATTATTGCGATTATCTCCCAAAACCAAATAGTTGTCCTCAGGCACAGTCACGGGTCCGTAGCTGTATTCGGCTTCCTCTTCGATATATTGTTCCCGCAAGACTTGACCATTGACATAAACTCGTCCTCCCTTCACCTCCACGGTTTCGCCAGGAAGACCAATCACTCGTTTGATAAAGGCGTCTTTGAAATTTTGTTGCTTGAGCGCATCTGTGGGAGAAAAGACAACAATGTCTCCGCGCTGGGGTTGACGGAAGTTATAGCTGATCTTATCAATAATCAGGCGATCGTTAATCTGTAGGGTGGGTTCCATAGAACCCGAAGGGATATATCGCGCTTCTGCCACAAAGCTGCGAATCCCGATCGCGAGAAAAATACTTAAGCCAATGGTCTTAAATCCCTCTACCCAGGGATTTTCCGTCTTTTGTACCGATTGTTTTTCAGAGTCTCGATTTTGGGCACGAGTCATAGCCGTTGAATCACCTTAAGCAATCACGAGTTGGACGATGGGGGAAAATCAGCGGAGGAAAATCAGCCGATTAGTAGGCTCATCTCTTCCAATGTAACCGAAGCGGTTGTAACCGCAGTGGTTCCTCTAGTAACTGGACAAAATTCGCTTTAAAGTAGGAATACTGAAGCTATTGGGAATTTTAGCATTTTCTTATGTCCTCTGACTCAAGCTTACTCATCCGCCATGCTCGTATTCTCATGCCCACAGGGGACATTTTGCTGGGAGATGTCCTCACTCGTGGTCGAGAAATTGTCCAGATTGCCCCAGACATCTCAGCTTCGGCAGATAGGGAAATCGACGCAACAGGGTTAACATTGTTGCCGGGAGTTATCGATCCACAAGTTCATTTTCGCGAACCGGGCTTAGAACATAAGGAAGACTTATTTACCGCCAGTTGTGCTTGTGCCAAGGGAGGCGTTACCTCCTTTCTGGAAATGCCCAACACTCGCCCCCTAACCACAACTCAAGCCGCCTTAGACGATAAGCTGAAACGGGCATCCGAGAAGTGCTTAGTCAACTACGGCTTTTTTATTGGCGCGACGCCAGCAAATTTGCCCGATCTGCGTGAGGCACAGCCGACCTGTGGGATTAAAATATTTATGGGTTCGATGCGTGGGGGGCTATTAGTGGATAGCGAGGAAGCCCTCGACCCAATTTTTGCCGAGGGAAGCCGACTAATTGCGGTTCATGCTGAAGATCAACAGCGAATCCGGGAACGGCGGGAAAAATTTGCTGGAATTAATGATCCGGCAATTCACTCCCAGATTCAGGATAATCAAGCCGCCCTAAATGCGACTCAACTGGCGCTGAAACTCTCGAAAAAATATCAGCGACGCCTGCATATTCTGCATCTGTCTACCGGGGAGGAAGCCGAGTTACTGCGTCGAGATAAACCCAGTTGGGTAACGGCTGAAGTCACCCCTCAACACCTGCTCCTCAATACCAGCGCCTATGAGGAAATCGGCACCTTGGCGCAAATGAACCCACCCTTGCGATCGCCCCAGGATAATGCCACCCTTTGGCAAGCGCTATTAGATGGCGTCATTGACTTTATTGCCACGGATCACGCCCCTCATACCCTAGAGGAAAAAGCCCAAACCTATCCCAATAGTCCCTCAGGAATGCCGGGAGTAGAGACATCCTTAGCCTTAATGCTCACCCAAGCCATACAAGGACGCTGTACTGTTGCCCAAGTCTCCAACTGGATGTCTACGGCTGCTGCTAAAGCCTATCGCATTCCCAACAAAGGCGCGATCGCTCCCGGTTATGATGCCGATTTGGTCTTAGTAGACTTAGAAAATTACCATCCGGTGCGGCGAGAGGAACTCTTAACTAAATGTGGTTGGAGTCCCTTTGAAGGCTGGAACTTAACCGGATGGTCGGTGATGACGATTGTTGGAGGTAAAGTGGCTTATGAACGGGGCAAACTGCACACAGATGTACGCGGTCAAGCCTTGAGGTTTGATGGGTAAAACTGTGACTCTTTTCTTGGCTCAAGAAGTAATAAACCGTCTGCCTTGAAGCCTTCTAGCCTCTGCCTTTTGCTATCCCTCAAACCCACCCTGTCTAAATGATTAATTAAGGCAAAGGACAAATAACGAATGACAAAGGACAAACACTATGACATTAGAAGCGCAAAAGCGATCACCACTTAAAGCTATTTTGATCGTCTTGATTGCTTTAATCTTCATTGTTTCTGCCTCTATAGGCGTAACCTTAACTGTTTCAGGAGGAGAGATGTTTGCTGGAAAACGACCCACGAATCTTGGTGTTGAGTCAGGGAAGTTAACTACCTGTCCCGAAACGCCAAACTGTGTCAACAGTCAAGCTCAAGATGCCCAACATAAAATTGATCCGTTAACCTACAAATCAGCACCAGCTAAGGCAATAGCTGACCTAAAAACCCTGATTGAGAACATGGAAAGAACCAAAATTATCACGGAATCAGAGAATTATCTTTACGCCGAATTCGCGACTAAGCTGATGGGGTTCGTCGATGACGTAGAATTTTTCCTAGATGAAGGAGCGAATGTTATCCATGTTCGTTCAGCATCGCGTTTAGGACAATCCGATTTAGGCGTCAACCGCAAACGGGTAGAAACTATTCGCGCCAAATTCAACGAACTGCAAACCTAAGTGCAAATTCTCTGATGGGGTGACAAGCCGATCAAAATTTTGCTGAATTTTTTTACAACAGAAGCATCAGTGAGGTACTTCAGATCCCCGACTTAGGATACTGCTGGCAAATCAGGGATCAGTCTGGTAGGGTGGGTTAGGCGGGACTCAATTGTAAGACATAACCATTTAATTAGATATCCGCCGTAACCCACCAATCCTTAGCTAATACAGTTTGTAGTAAGGGATGCGAGCCTATCAAATGCTCGCCTAGTCTGCTTTCAGTGCGATCGCACCAAGTTCCTAGTTCGTAGTAAAGGATGCAAGCCTATTGGCTTGACACAGCTAAAATTGTGGAATAGATTTTACCATTGAATCGGGCGCAAAGCTTTGCGCCCCTACGGTTTCCGGGCGTAATTCTAATTCATCTTGCTTAGGTGTACCAAGCCGCCATCTTAATTAATTAGATATCCGCCATAACCCAGCCATCCTCGGCGCTGAACCGTTAACTGTTGGAATTAAAAGTACGCATAAAGGCTGCGATCGCGCCTCTACCCCAAGGTGTCAACTTACCCTGAGTCGATCCCAGCGTTTCCCCAGGATTTGATTGTTGGCGTAACATCACCGGACGCAAGACCCACAGTAGAATAGCGATACTCAGAATAATCGCCGTCGGATTATCCCCATACTGCAATAACGGCGTCGGATCGATAGGTGGAGTCGTTGGGTTAGTTTGGCTGGTGGAAATCGTAGCTTGTTCCTTGGACATGAATTTGTCTTTCCTTTGCGTTCAACATCTTTATGATTCCTTAGCTACCCATATCTAAAAGCTGCACTTTCAGCTCATTCTTGCTGCTACCGTTGAAAGTGAGCCAAAATTGAGCCATCAACCGGACATTCAATAGATAAGCATGGCGGTTACTCTCAAAGCATCTAAACCCGGACTGGAAATAGTCGATCAGGCAAGACGAAAGAAAGGCTGGACAGCGACAGCCGCCGCTTGGTATCAAGATGCCAACACGACACAAGCAACCCTGAAGCGGTTCCGGCGGGGATTACCCATTCAGCAAGATGCCTTTATTGGAATTTGTCAGGCTGTCGGGATAGAGAATTGGCAAGAGATTGTTGATGATAGTCCACCGTCGCCGACAGATTCCAGACCCGAATTTTTTGCTTATGACGAAGCCTGGGTAGGTCGAGAACAGTTAGTTACTCAACTGAATCAGAAACTGCGAGGGACGTATCGGCTATTACTGCTGGTGGGTATCACCGGAATTGGTAAAACCGCCTTGGCTGAACGCTTGACGGTGGAACTACAAGACTGGTTTCAGGGGGATTGGAAAAATAACCTGCGGAGAGCTAATTTTGATTATCAAGACAAAACCACAGATTTTGCCAGTGTCGCCGCCAGATGGTTGGAAGAGTGGGGAGAAAGACTCTCAGCAGAAGAGAAACAGCCAGAACGATTGCTGTACAGATTAGTCAAACACCTGCACAAGAATCAGGTGCTGGTGCTGATTGATTCTCTGGAAAGATTGCTAACGGGAAATGAAGAAGAAGGTTGGGGGAATTTTGCTGATAAGTGGTGGCTCAAATTATTTTTGAGCTTGTTATCCGCCGAATCTTGTCAAAGTCGGTTAATTGTCACCTCACAAGATTTGCCAGTTCAGTTGGTAGATTCCCGTTATAGTAATTTTTGGCATTTACTCATGATTAAACTCTTTGAAACCGGACACCTCTCCCTTGGACAAGCGGCAAAATTAGCAGGCTATTCCAAAGCCACCTTTATCGAATTACTTGGCAAACGAGGAGTTCCTGTAATCGATTATCCTCCAGAAGACTTGCAAGAGGAGGTTAATCTTTGACCCAACCAGCCGTTACTAATAGTACTTGTCTGATTGGCTTAGAACGCATTGGACAGTTAGATTTACTCCCCCAAGTCTTTCCTGTTATATTTGCACCTCCCACCGTAGTTGTTGAAGTCAGAAGCACATTAAGCTGGCTGAGAGTTCAAGCTAAACAAATTGGATTAAAAGTAATTGGCAAAGTGGGGATGCTTTTATACCAAATCCGGGTTAGCTACCCCCGTTATAACCCAGTCCGCGCAGGCGGACTTTGTTTGTGTAGCAGCGATTTTAATCGCCTCTTCAAAAGGCTAGGTGGCTGGGAAGATGAACCCCAAGTCGTTGGTGATATAATCGCAGAAATTATGAGCGATCGCGCCGCACACCCATTGAATCAAAAATGTTGACTATCTGATTTATTGGTTTTCTGGCTGACTCTCATCCTGATGAACAATCTGACGCAGATTCGTAAGTGGGGCTTCAGATGGCTCAAGTTTTAAATTATTTCGGCGATAGGTTTCTACAGCACTCTGTTCTTCTATATAAAATTCCAGATTAATTTTCAGTTTCACCTTTCCTTTTTTCCAGCGATCCGCACCTAACTTGAGAATTTCACAATCGATTCCCTGGCTAAACCATTTCCCTGAGTCATTATCATCACCTGCGGATTTCAGAATAGTTTCATCGATAGTCACTCCATTATCACTTAAACTATCGTTGAATTTCGCTCCGATATCTGAAGTCAAGGATTGATTTAAAGCCTTTTTCAATTTATGAACCTTGTATGTATCCTCTCCAAACGACAGAACATCATTATCCCCACACTCTAATAAATAAAATTTACCGTTCATCTTACTCTCCAGTTGTCGTTGGCAAAATTCTCACTATAACTATCGCAATGCTAGACATGCGATACCACCCGATCAGATAGTATAGGTAGACAAAACTCCCTGGCTACCGACTGAATCAGGGAGTTCAGTCGGTAGCCATTATGCGCTTTCATCGCTTCAACGTCGCGAAGTTGACGCTCTAAATTTCGTTGAATGCTTAGATCCTGTTACTTTAGACGACTACTCAGCGGTTGTCAATCATCCCCTAGATTCGCCAACCCCTAAAAGCATTTTTCTTCGGTAAAATAGCAAATAATTGCTGTGCCAAACTCTTCCATCCCACTATAGCTAGCCTGAATCAGTTGTGCAATACGGTGTACGATACACTGTACGACGGAATCAGATAATAGGAGAAGACAATATGAAAAAATATGTTTGCACCGTTTGCAACTACGAATATGATCCCGAAAAAGGTGATCCCGATGGCGGTATCGAACCCGGAACCGCCTTTGAGGATATCCCGGATGACTGGGTATGTCCCGTCTGTGGGGCGGCTAAATCGGATTTTGAACCCTTAGAATAATCATAACCCTGACTACTGCAAGCACCTTGTCTCTTAGAATTGTCGTTATCGGTGGGGGTGCGGCTGGTTTTTTCGGCGCGATCGCATCTGCATCCGCCCATCCTCACACCCAAGTCATCCTGCTGGAAGCCTCGAAAACACCTTTAACTAAGGTGCGGATTTCTGGTGGGGGGCGCTGTAATGTTACCCATGCGTGTTTTGACCCCGCCCTTTTGGTACAAGCCTATCCCAGGGGGGGGAAAGCCTTGCGCGGCGCGTTTACGCGGTTTCAACCCAAAGATACGATCGCCTGGTTTGAGGCGCAGGGGGTACAGTTGAAAACCGAAGCGGATGGGCGGATGTTCCCGGTTACGGATACGTCGCAAACCATTGTGGATTGTCTCATCCACGCGGCTATAAGCGCAGGGATTCAGATTCGCACCGCGACTCCGGTTAAATCCATTCGCTTTACCTCTGGGTTTCAACTCCAGTTAAAAACCGGAGAAATAATTGAGTGCGATCGCGTGCTTTTTGCGACAGGGAGTAATCCCCTTGGTTATCGCTTTGCTAAGGATTTGGGTCATTCGATTCAAGCCCCTGTCCCCTCTTTATTTACGTTTACGATATCAGACCCACGCTTACAGGATTTAGCCGGAATTAGTGTGAATGATGTTTGCCTTAAACTACCAGAAGCGGGGAAAACTGTCAAGGAACAAACGGGTTCCTTACTGATTACTCATTGGGGATTAAGTGGTCCAGTCGTCCTCAAACTGTCGGCGTGGGCGGCTCGATTTTTCCATGATTGTCGCTACCAAACTCCCTTGATTATCAATTGGCTTCCCCAATACAACCAAGACTATCTACGCCAGCTATTACTATCGGTTAAATCTCAACTTCCGCACCGTCATATCAGCACGAGTTGCCCAATTCCGATTCCGAAACGGTTATGGCAGAGTTTAATTAGCTATGTTGGTATTGACCAAAATAAACGCTGGGCAGAACTCTCGAAAAAAGCTCTAAATCAATTGGTACAAGAATTAAATCAGGGACGTTATTTGATTCAAGGGAAGGGTGTTTTTAAGGAGGAATTTGTCACCTGCGGCGGGATAAGTTTAAAAGAGGTGAATTTTAAAACAATGGAAAGTCGCTGCTGTCCAGGGCTTTACTTTGCGGGTGAAATCCTGGATGTTGATGGAATTACGGGCGGATTTAATTTTCAGAATGCTTGGACAACGGCTTGGTTAGCAGGTCAAGCAATGGGGACAATGTAGGGGCGGGTTTAACCATAATTGTAGGGGCGGGTTTAGGGACTCAATTCGGATATCCACCGATAAATGAACAACAAAACCCGCCCTAATTCCTAATTCAGATCAAATCCGTTACAAAATTATATTTTTTCAACGCAGAGGAACGCAGAGGTTTACGCAGAGTAACGCAGAGGGGGTAAGTAGGTGGGGACAATTAAAGTTAACGGCGGAGATCGTCATTCGTCATTCGTCATTTGTAAGGGTTTGAGGAACATTCACAGAACTTAACATAATTCGGTTTATTTCCACCAACCTACTTAGAGGACTTGAGGGACAAATTTATAGGATTTATAACCAAACAGAATGATATTAATTTTTTAATTTATGGAATATTTTTTTGTGCTGGTAAATAAACAATAAAACTATCCCTGTCTCACGTAGCCTCACAAGGCTTGCGCCCTCAAAGTTTGCATACCCTAGTTCTTATAAAAAACGCTATAATATATAATCTATGTCTTCAAACTGGTGAGGATAGAAGTATGTATAAAATCCTAATAGTTTCTGCCCTAAGTTTGATAACGTTTACAGGAAATACCGTCAATGGCATAGCCCAGACATCCCCGCGATCGCCTGCATCATCTCCAGATATAGATCCCGGATATTACATTGACCTGAATCGGGCGAAAAATCTAGCCCGACAAGCGGCTGAACGGATTAATGGTGGATTGAGGCAATATCGGGCGGAAGCGGCGATGCATGGTCCGGTACAAGATGCACCTTATACAGAGAACGACGATAATACCATAACATTTACCTTTAAAGGACGTCCTCCCGGTGCAAATGTGTTTACCGTAGAAACCAGCGTCACTGTCAATCAAACCAATGGCAGGGTAACGGTTAACTATAATAGACCGATTAGCAATTAATTAAATCCTTTGCTAAAAACGTCCATGGCTGAACCATGAACCATGAACGATCAACCATGAACCCTGACGACGATGAAATTTAGTGAACTGGTAGAAAAGCTTAATATAGACACCGATCGCACAAGTCTATTAGCTAATCCAGAGGGTGATCCAGAGATTCAGGGGATCGCCCCAATTGATCAAGCCACCCCCAGTACGATCAGCTATATTGAGGGGGCTAAGTTTGCCGCTAGGGTGAAAACTACCGAGGCGAGGGCGTTAATTTTACCCTTGGATGACGGGTTACAACGACAAGCCACAGAACGCGGTATTGCTTGGATTGGCGCATCGGAACCCCGACTATTATTTGCCCGGGCGATCGCACTTTTCTATCAACCCTGGAAACCTGCACCGGAAATTCATGCTAGCGCTGTGATTCATCCAGAGGCGCAGGTAGGGGATGGGGTTTATATTGGGGCGCATGTGGTGATTCAGGCGGGGGTGAGGATTGGTGATGGGGTTTGTATTCATCCGAATGTGGTGATTTATCCCGATGTGCAAATTGGCGATCGCACAATTTTACATGCTAACTGTACGATCCATGAACGTAGCCAAATTGGGGCGGATTGTGTGATTCATAGCGGTGCGGTAATTGGTGCGGAAGGGTTCGGTTTTGTCCCCACCAAAGAGAGGTGGTTCAAGATGGAACAATCGGGGTATACCGTATTAGAAGATGGGGTGGAAATCGGCTGTAATACGACGATTGATCGTCCGGCGGTGGGAGAAACTCGGATTGGTGGTCATACTAAAATCGATAACTTAGTCCAAATTGGTCATGGGTGTCAAGTGGGAAGTGCTTGTGCGATCGCGGCGCAAGTTGGTTTAGCTGGAGGTGTGAAAATCGGGAATCGGGTAATTCTCGCTGGTCAAGTTGGGATTGCCAATCAAGCTAAGATTGGAGACGGCGCGATCGCCTCGGCAAAATCGGGGATTCATAATGATGTCGAACCCGGGGCGATTGTCTCGGGTACTCCTGCTGTTCCCCATAAATTATTTTTGAAAGTATCCGCGATTTATAATCGGTTACCGGAAATGTATCAAACATTGAAGCAATTACAGAAAAACAAAGGGTGATATTATGCCCGCCCGGACAAGATTCCCTGTTCCCTGTTCCTTATTGGGATCAACTGATGTCCTAACCTATCCCCATAGTGCTATAAAAAGGGGTGAATCCATTACCCCTCTTTATGACGGCTCAAGTCGATCACAAAAATTTCGCCGTCGTCATAGATTCTTTCTCTTAAATTACCCAGCTTTTTCAAATTGTCTTGGAAATCTAATGTGTACTGAACTTCGCTTCTGAGAGAAGGACGAAGAACGTTTATAATCCGATCAGGTTCAACCCAGGGATAAATCTCGTCTCCCAGTTTTCGCACCCAATAGTCTCTTTGATGTGCGGGTTCGGGATTATAAGAATAGGCGACATATTGAATGGATTTGGACGCTAAATAGTCACTCAGGGCTTCAGCACCTTTAAATAAAGGCATACCTGGTGGTAAACTCGCATGACCTGGACTATCTACAATGTAAATTGTATTACGACTAAAATCCAGTAGAAATGGTTTATCGAGTCGGGTTAAAAGAAGTTCACCTTCGGGAATTGACTCCTGTACATTTTTATATTGCTCAGCTTCCTGTTTTGGCGCTAAAACTAAAGGCGTACCCGATAAGCTGCGCCGGATATTTCCTACATGACTTTGATAAAACTCTCGGCTGGCATTCCAACCACTGCCTTTACCAATAAGCATACCCAGTACCAGCATAGCAACGAGGGCGGAGGTATATTTAGTAAATTTGTGATCATTCTTCTCTTTGTCTTTGACTTCAATGTTGCTGATTATTTTCACCACCAAAACGATAATCGTTACGTATGCGAAAGGAAAGGTATAACGTTCAGCTACTACCCCAGCCAAACCCAATAAAAGGGCGATCCCCACCGCCGAACTAATTAGTAGTGATAAAGTTGCTCCGCGTTCTTCCTTCTGCCATGTTTTCCCAGGGTTCAATCGTAGATAAGCCCCAGCCACCAATAGAAATCCAATGTGAGTTACTTCCAGCGCTGCTTTAATCATTTCCGAGAACCCTTTTAAGGTCAGCATATCGCCAGTACGCTGCGTATAATGATCGTAATAGATGGCGGCATGATAGCCTTTGCCTAAGAAAGGATAAAGCAACGTTCCGGATGATTGGTATAATGAAATCATCCAGGGTAAAATAAATAGTAAAGTCAATGCTCCGGCGGCACACAACTCATAGAATGCTTTTTTGATAGGGCGATAATTCTTAATATAAAAGTAGTAACTTGCTGCCAATAAAATAACAGCGGCTATAAGCAGAGTATATTTTGCTGAAAAAATAGCGGCTGTAATCAATGCAATAATAGATGCCCTCTTTAAAAAGTGGTAAGATTTTAATTTTTGCCAATCTAGAGTACGAAAAAGACTCAAAAATAATACAGAACCTACAACAATACTGGTCGTATTCCGTGCAGGGGGAATCACCAGTAGCAATGGGCATAAAATTAAAAGTCTTTTTTTAGGGGGAATATTGTTATCTTTAAAAAGACCTAAAACACCTAAAAATAAGATAAGCCAGGAAATTCCCGGATCAATGATCCGAATATTACGTTCAGGTAAAATGCTTAAAACAAACGTATGGAGAAAAGACTGAGCGCCTAGGGAAGATTCTAGCCTCCTACGACTGAAAGGATCAAGACCCATTGAACCCATATCTAGCATTTTATTGGGAAAAACCAAATAAGCAAAATAGTCATCAACTGAATGAAATTTATCCGTAGCAACCCACCCGGCATATTGGATGATAAGCAATCCGAAAATTAGACAAGCTACGATGATTATCCCAATGTTATTATTCAATTTTATTTTGGCTTTATTTAAAGAATTAAATCCGATAAACTTGGATTGATAAATATCAAGTATAAAACCAATAATACCTAAACCTAAATAGAGCAGTATGCTAGTTGTTGAAATTGTCCATGTCAGATTTAATAATCCGCCAATGACCATACTGAAAGCCATGCCCCACGCCGCTTTTTGCCCCCAATCAACTTGATCTTTGGGAAACAAAATGCGATTAACAGTTCCGCCCCAACCGCTGAGGGATAACAGAATAAAAATTTCCCAGAAAAATGCGATACAGTATGACATCACTCCTCGTTAGTTTTCTTATCGTGTATGTTGGTGATTCAACTATTAATTAGGTCGGCATAATTAAAGTCCGAATGAACGACCGTGACTCTACATAGGTGATGAATCAATATTATACAGCAAACTGGAGAAACTTATTCATCTCTGTTTCATGTATTTGTCCTGAGTGCAGTACATCTGTATTACGAAACTTTAGATTAATAGTAACCTTTGTACAAAACCTGCCCTGACCGAGTTTTGAATTTCTATAAAATTATTTTTTGAGAATTCATCTATAGCGCTTCGCGCTAGTATATTTACACATTAGAGCATGGATGCTTGATCAGGAGTGCATTAGAAAATTTATCCTGTAACTACACCAGAGCGAACAGCTATATAGCACTACGGAGATACGTTAGGACATTTCTCTGTTGCCTGTTGCCTTTTTACCCAATTTTATTGTCCTAACCTCAATGCGTAGTGCCATATAGATTATATTGACTAGGTTTGCCTATGGCTTTTATCCGTTTCCAATGATCAATTCCCATTGTCAGATTTAGCCGAGTATTTCATTGTCAGTCGCATTGAATCGTCAACGAATTTATACAATCCTTGACTAAGTTCATCGGCTTTCTGCTCAAGATTGGAGAAGATTTCATTCATGGTGTGAGCATAGGGTTGTACTAGATACTTTGAGTTTGCTGGAATACGATCGAGGACTTCATCTATGAGTAATTGGGTCATATCCGCTACCAGATCCCAAGCTACATCTACGCTAGGAAAAACCATCACACATAAAGGCACGAGTTCTTGTTCAACGGCTGCCATACTTTCCTCTAGCACACATAACCATAAATAGCTTTGGAACATATTCAGATCTCTGGTTGTCGAGGCTGTTACACCTGGGTCAATTAGTCCACCTCGACGGCTTTGATGATGAGGGAATAATTCGATGCATTGATTGTAAACTTTGTTGGCAATTTCGTGACTGAGCGGTAGCATCTGTTCGACAATGGCTAAGATAGGTGAACTTGGCTCATGCTGGGCAGCAGCTGAACACACCCGTCTCCAGGGAATACAAGCTTGCTCTTCGATAAACTTCAGATAGGGGCTGACTAACACTTGCTCGGCAAGGGTGAGTTTGTTGAGGATTAATGCGGCACTGAAGTGAAACTGGGTATTGATAAAGCCAATTGTGCGCGGGTCTTTTGAGACTAAATGTTGCTGTTGAAGTTCCAATAATGAGGGTTCAAGTTCTGTGTAGAGCTGTTCAATGGCAGGTAATTCTAAGGCTTGTTTCGCCCAATTTGCAAAGACTTTGCTTGATAAATCAATTACTTTTTTGGAGTTATTTTGAGTCAGTGTCAATCGCATTGCAGCTAGGGATGAGGTAGATGGCGATTGCTGCAAGTAAACATCCATTGCCTTGGAATAAGCCTTTGCTCCAAACAGAGCCAATCGCCGAGCTTCAGCTAAATTCACAACATTAGGGACATAAGAGAAAAGAGCATTGGTTTTCATCCCAGCGCGTTCACAGTGGATCTGGACTAAGCGCCGTATTTCGGCAACGGTTTGAATTCGCCCTTCTCTAGAAGATGCGGCGATCAAATCAGTGGGAGTCAACCCCCCTTCTATTGAGGATAGAGTTGACAAGTCTGGCATGTAACGCTGCGCCCATAGCTTGACGAGGCGTTCGACTGAACTTTTTTTGACCAGTTGGGTAGTTTTCAGCATAATTCAGGAGTCGGGTTATCAGAGCAATGGTTGTGAGCAAGCTGTCCTAATTTCAACTTCGCCGCATTTCAGATTGTTTTTTTATATCCACATCATAACTTCAGCGCAAAAAAGTGATGTAAAGCCTATTTAAATATTTCTGTGTGTTTTTTTTAATTCCGGTTAAATCTGTGACGGATGAAAAAACTGCCTGACTTAACGTGGCGATTAGCGCGGATAGTATTGCCATGATGGGTAGTGGCTAGAGCGTATAAGCTGTCATGCATTTAAATTGGGTATTAGTAGCGAGCAAGATGCTCGCACTACAAGGGAGCATCCCAATTTGGCACGTTGGCTCTTTGAATGGGGCTGAAACCCTTGCAATTGCGTTACTTGAATAATGCTTTGTCCAAAACGGGATGCTCCCCACTACAAGGCTTTCGCCGTTATTGATATTAAGGTTTAAATGCCGAACAGCTTATTATACCAAATCCGATGAAGTGACACTCCCTTTATCTCTTAGGTAGTAGATTTGTAGAGACGTTCCGGCGGAACGTCTCTGCTAACTCATGCTGACGACTGCACAAACTTTGGTGGTAAGGCTAAAGATTCCCCAAAGGAAAACTTAAGCGGAGACGAGAGCAATTGTTGCTTTATTGGTAACTCAATTACAAACTCTGTCCCTTGATCCGGTTGGGAAAGACAGGTCAATTGACCCCCATGTTTATCCACCACAATTGAGTGAGAAATCGATAACCCTAAACCTGTCCCTGTGCCAATGGATTTGGTAGTAAAGAACGGATCAAAGATTTGTTTTTGAATCGCTTCGGGGATACCTGGACCATTATCCTTGATCCGAATAATTACCCGTTCAATCGGTTGCGAGTTCTGGGGTTCCTTGTCTGGTGACTCCTCCAATGGGACAACGGGTAATTGAGAACTCACTGCCGTAGATATCGTAATCCTGCGGGGTTCCGGGTGGGTGTCTAAGGCATCAATCGCATTCCCCAGGATATTCAAAAACACCTGATTAAGCTGACTGGCGTAGCATTCCACCAATGGCAAGTTGCCATAATGTTTGTCAACCTGAATTTCTGGACGATTCAGTGTTGATTTGAGCCGATGCTGTAAAACGAGTAAGGTGCTTTCCATCCCGTCATGGATATCCACCGGCTTAATTTCCGCCTCATCCAAACGGGAGAAATTCCGCAGGGATAAGACAATTTGGCGGATGCGATTGGCACCCTCTTCCATGGAGTTCAAGAGTTTGGGAAAATCTCCCCTAACAAAGTCTAAATCAACAGCCTCAATCTCGTCTTGAATTTCGGCAACGGGTTGGGGATAGTGTTTGGCATAGAGTTGCAACAACTGCAACAATTCCATCCCATATTGACGAGTATAGGTAATATTCCCGGCAATAAAACTAATCGGGTTGTTGATTTCGTGGGCAATACCCGCCACCATCTGACCCAAACTAACCATTTTTTCCTGTTGAATCAGTTGGGTTTGCGTCTTTTTGAGTTGATCTAAGGTGTGCTGGAGATCCTGGTTTTTGACTCTCAACTCCTGTTCTGATTTCCGCAAGGCTTCCTCGGCTTGTTTGCGATCGCTAATATCCCGGATAATTGTGGAAAACACCTCCACCTCTCCCGTTGCGCCGGGATGCGCCATCACTACTTGAGACACAGGAATTTCCCAATCCTGTTGGTGCAGGAGTGAGGTTTCACCTTGCCATACTTTGTCCTGGATCACGGTGGGTAAGGCTTCGGCGAACAACCGTCGGTTCACTGACTGGGGATGGAAATCCCACATCCGTAGATGGCTGATCTCCTGATCTGGATCAAGTCCCACTAATTGCCGCCCCGCCTTATTAATATAGAGGAGCGTCCCATCTGATTCACACATACTGACAAAATCGGTGGTACTTTCCAAAATCGCCGTCAATCGCGCCGTTTTTTGTTCCGCTTGCTTGCGCTGGGTGATGTTGGTACTGGTACTTACTACCCGATAGATCTGTCCGTGTTGATCGCGCAGGGGGGTTAAGATAGTAATCCACCACCGTTCTTGTCCCTGTACACAAAAACATTCTTCATAGGATAGGGATGTTCCCGTCTGGACACAGGTTGTGTAATGATCGGTCATCGTGATTGCCCGATCCGACGGTAAGATCGCACCGAGGGGTTGATTCCGTAACTGTTCGGCGGGGATACCGATTAACTGTTCGTAAGCGGGATTCACATCCACATAACGAAATTCCCAGGATCGATCAGGTTCACTCTGGTGTTGATGAACATCGACGACACTAATCGAGTTTTCCACACCATTGAGGATGCTGCTTAAAAATTGTTCTCTCTCCTGTAAGGCTTCCTCAGCTTGTTTGCGATCGCTAATGTCGGTAATCATTCTTAGTACGCCGACAAACCCCCCTTGATCATTAAACAGTGGCGTCGCCGAAATAATCGCCCATAGATTTGATCCATCTTTGCGGCGAAACTTGAAATCGTAGCGTTCCTGGATTCCTTGACGGCGACGATCTAAGTAGGTTTGGATTAGCGCTTGGGATTCGCTGTCAATAAAATCAAACAGCGATCGCCCCTGCATTTGTGAGATCGTATACCCCAGCATTTGCGCCATGCGACTATTGGCGAAGGTGATTTGGTTATTCTCATCAAACACCCAAACCCCCTCGGATGCGGTTTCCACGATACAGCGATAATGACGTTCCGATTTTCGCAAAGCGGCTTCGGCTTGCTTGCGTTCAGTGATGTCTTCAAAAATCCCTAGTAGATACTGAGGCGTACCCGTTTCGTCCAGCAACGGGACTTTTTTGGTATTGACGATGCGTTCACCGCGATGGGGTGTGTTCAAGGGGGCTTCAGGAATATCGACTAATGTACCCCCCATGAGTATTTGTCGATCCTTCGCCCGTAAGAGTCGGGCTTCTTGGTAGGGTAAAAAATCATAGTCACTCTTACCCAGAACTTGGGCTTTCGAGTAACCCAAGAGTTCTTCGCTGGTTTTGTTCCAGTACATTACCTGTAACGCTTTGGCATCTTTAATAAAGACACCCACCGGGAGATTCTCGATCACGGAGTTGAGGAAGGCTTGCGTCTCTCGCAGTTGCACTTCTTTTTGTTTGCGATCGCTAATATCCAGGATCACGCCATCCAGCCATTGGACGACACCATTCTCATCCCGCGTCCCTTGACCTTTATCATAGACCCAAGCGATTTTGCCATCGGCGCGGACAATCCGGTACTCCAGCACGTAGGAGTGCTGGTTGTCAATACTTTGTCCCACGCTTTCTTTCACACGACGGCGATCGTGAGGGTGGATAATACTGTCAAAGGAACGAATGCGATCGTGAATAAACTCTGACGCCTCATAGCCAGAAATATCCTGAATCGCTGAACTCAGAAACGTCATCGTCCCCGTCGAGTCCCAGGTACAACGATAGACAGCGCCTGGAATATTGGCAACTAACGCCTGAAATTGGGCTTCGCTGTGTTGTTGCGATTCCGGTGTCTGTTGGTCTTTGGTGGAGTTGGGGGTAGATTCAAGGGAATTGGGTAAAATAGCCATGATTTTCTCCACACTCAGATGCGTGGCTCAACTATTGCGAGGGTTTTGCGGGAGTGAACGGTTGAATGCTTAAAATTTTATTAAATTTTCTCGCCTTTAACATAAAAAATGTTAATAGATGTTGCTGCTTGCTATTATCCACATTCATGTAACTAATTGTAAAGTCCTTAGCTCAAATCGCCTGTCATCTACCACACACACCCAGTTTCCTCAGTGGTAGGTGTTGTCAGTGCCAGGAATGGTCAATGGAAAGATTCTGATTCGAGGAGAGGTTGACCATTAGACACGAACCAACTCACTCATGATAAGGCAAGTTCTTAAATCGAGCTACATCTACTGATTTTTCTCTGATGAAAGCGATTTCACCGTCGGAAAGCCCACCGGATTTTCCAGACGTGCTGTCATTTATCGTTCGTCATTTGTCATACTCGCTCTTCGAGAAGCAAGCTACGTCCTATGTAGGGTTGGCTGCACAACCCTCTAACCCTTATCTATCAAGAGTTAGAGGACGAAAAGCACTACTGTTTCCTCATCTCCCCCTCACCCCCTCACCCTCTCACCCCCTCATCTCATCTCCCCAATACTTATTCAGCAAGCCCTATGTAAGGGTTTGAGGAATGTTTACATAACTTAAAATAGTTGGGGTGATTTTCACCAACTACTTGCTGGCTGTCATTAACGACCTGGACATAAATTCTGTCCGCTGTACTAAAACATCTTAACCGTCTAATCTTTCCTGTTCCCCGTTGAGCGTTTCCAAATCTCAACCGTCAACTTTAATTTTGTCTGACTCCTTACAGGTAACAATTAAACAAGGATGATCGGGTAGCTTTTGTGACGTTGTTTTTGCGCTCGTCTGAAAGCTAGAGGGTTGATTGCGATTTTCCCCCTAATCTTATTCAATTCCACTTCACTATTATCCTAAATCTCGCCTAAATTTTGTTAAAATTGATACCAAAGGTTGTTCAATAAAAATCAAACTTGAACCTCATAGCTTGTTTTGTTATATATTTCAGTTAATTAGACTACAAAACAACCCTATTTTTACAGAAAAATATTCCTCTATCTAGAGATAGACAACTTGCCACGCTCGGACTGTTTGATTGGTGGATCAGTCAACGATTTAACAAAACCAATAGTGTTCTACAAACTCTGAATCCTCTGTATTTATACAGTTCAAGAGTGGCAAGCTGCCAATGTAATGGGATCACTATCTTGTCACTGTTTAGTAACCTACAAGTCAGCTTTGCATAAAACTGATGCAAGTTTCAAATCGCTGAATATGACGCTTCATCGCCAAAATCAATCAGTCGAGATCAAAATAGGTCAAATCCTCCTCTCAGACATTAAAATTGGGCATTTACTAGCAAAAACAGCAATTTTGAGCCAGGATTGAGATTTACCTGGCTTAGAGTAAGCCAAGTTTCACTTTGATATAGTTTGACAGCGTTCGCTTGTCTTTCTCTGCTTCCTGTTTAAGCTGTTGCTTTTGCTCGACAGTCACCTTGATCGTAATTGTGGTTCGTTTCATCTACGTCTAGCCATCTCAGATTCTCTACAGTAATACTTTAATATAAAAAAGTATTAAAAAGTGTTACCTAATAAAAGAAATCTTAAGAAATCGATAATTGCTCAGGTTGAACAAATATCCTGAACATAACAAGCGAAAATTTGATTATAAAGATTTTTGATAAGCATAAAGAAAATGCCATGAATCCATCAGTGATTTGAGGCAAGGCTCTATAGCTAGTCATCGGTGGCAGTTGTCTATTGTCGGATCGACCGTTACTCAATCCCTATCAAATTAATAAACAATCTAAAGGTTCCGCTGGAGTCCAGAATTTTACCGATTAAAGATTAAAGTTTGCAGTAGTTTCCTAGCATTATGGCTTACAAACTCTCACAAAGTTGTACTGGGTGTGATATCTGTCGTACTCAATGTCCAACGGGTGCAATCAAAGTCAAGGATAACCAGACGTGGATTGATCCGAATCTGTGTAACAACTGTGAAGGATATTATCCTGAACCTCAATGTGTGATTCACTGTCCCATCAGTTCTCCCGTTCCTGCCCATGGGAAAAAGGGACGATACAAGCTGAATCAAAGACCTCCTACCAGTCCGGACTTATTTGCCGATGACAAAACCAATCCCTTTGCCTCCTCCATCGTTATCTGGGAAGCGTGCAACCTATTGGCACAGCGCCTTTCTCTCCCTTGGCACACTGATGCGTCTGGAAAACTCTGTTATCAGCGCCAGGTGCGTCAAGGTAAAGGGAAAGTGGACTTTTGGCTAACCCCTACCCTCGATGCCGACTCAACGGATACGTTATCGGCTGACGAAGCCCAGGCGACGCTTGAGGCGATGGATATCAAAGCCACCTGTCTCCATTTAATATATGCCGCACACGCCACAGGGTTAGAGAAACCGTGGCAGGAAGAGTTTACTGTCAACGATGTGCAAATTGAGAACTATTTAGGATTAGAGAAACGCACAGATTTGAGTAAAGCGGCTAAATTGAGTCTAATCAAACAGCTTGCCCAGCAGCCCTGCCAAATTAGCATCGGCGCTCATTGGTCAAAGCAAGGTAAAGTCCCAGAATTTAGCCTTCCCCAAAGCCGTTTGTGGCATCTGCAGCCAATTGAACATCATTTTCAAGAAGACGAACAAGGATATAAACATTTGGTTGGTTTAACCTTTCGGATTAGGGCAGGCATTTGGGCAAAATACTTCTTAAATAGGCAAGGCTGTCAAAACCGAACTGCCTTCTATCAGTATGGTAATCTGCCTCAAACTTTACTCAGCGCTGTGATGAGTAACTGGCAACATCATGAAGGGGCGACGCGGATGATGTTGTGGTTGCTGTTTAAAACCAGAATCGGCAAACGACAACGGATTACTGTACCCACATTAATGCGGGTGGCGTATGGAGAGGACAAACTTCTGCGGGCGTCTTCCCAGCGAGATGAACGAAAACGTCTGGTGCGGACATTTGAAACCGATTTAGAAGTTCTCAGTCATTATGGACTCAAACCTGTGTTTGATCCGGTGACGTACTTACCAGAGATTCAACCCATGTGGGCGAAATTAGGGGAACTTCCCGACGATGCGGATGCGGCGTTAGAGTTTTGGATTCAAGATGGAAATAGTAATAGGCGGTTAACGGATGCAGCGCCCCGTGGTAAATGGAACCTGTTAATGAAAGCCCGGATTTTATGGTTTGAACTGAAAGCAGAATGGGAACATGCGCTGACTACCGTTGAGCCGAATAAGGTACGATTGACCAAACGCAAAACTAAATCCCAGTCATCTATACTTTCGGGCGCAGATGTTATCGCAGCGAGACAACGTAACAAACTCAGTCAACGCGACTTAGCGCAATTGACGGGTAAAAGCCAAAGCTGGATTCGAGATATCGAGAAAGAACGGTTTCGGATAAAATTAGAAGACCAACGGCTGTTGCAGGAAGTGTTGGGTTTGGCGGAGTTGAGTTCTGGATAAGGGTTCAGGGTTGATGGTTTATCGTCTATAAAAACTATGATACTAGGACAACGCAGACGGAAAGTTATTGGTCTAATTGCTCGTTCTGGCGGTGCGGCGATTGCCGTAACCCTTGCTGGGGCGTTTGTGAACTGGGTAGGTGTAGCGGGAACTGGGGCAGTTGCTGTGGCAATTAGCCGTGCGGATACGGGCGTATTGGCTGGGGTATTGGCTGGTATTTCAGCCGTCGTTGGTTGTGAGGGATTGGTTCGGTTATTTCAAGGAGAGATTGGGCGAGGATTGGCTCTGAGTATTGGTTCTGTTATTGGGTTAGGGTTTGCCGCGATTATCTTTTTTGAGGTGGTTAAAGGGATTGAAGCGTCTGAATAAATAGTGAGGGAATTGGGTAGAACATTATCTCTCTAAAATTTTGGAATAGATTTATCGTTAAACCGGGCGCACGTCGGTGCGCCCCTACAGACGCGCTAGGTTCTTCTACTCAGAACGCCTATCAATCAACACTTCACCCCCATCGCGGTTTAACTTCAATTGAATCACTCCCTGGAAATCAGAATTAATTACCCAATAACTAACCGTTCCCAGTACCACAGGAGTCAGCAGAATATTCAAGGAAATAATAATTTTAGCCGCACTCAAATTCCTTTGTTTGGTCATTTCGATTAACCTTTGAACTCAACTGCTTCTTACTATCGCCCTTGCAGTTAAGAGATTACGCTGAAACTTAGGCTAACATAGCTAACATAGGCTAACATTCGTCTCATGCAACTGCTACCCCCCGACTTTCTAACCAAAATCGCTCGCGACTATGACCTTTCCCTGGAACAGGAAGAGGCGTTTGTGGCACGTTTCAGTCGTCAAGAGAATGTAGACGCGATCGCGGAATCTCTTCATATCTCTCCCGGTGCCTTTCGCACTCGTATGAGTCATGTCTATAAGAAGTTCAGCATTGGCGGTAAGAGTCCAAATAAGGTTCCGAAACTGAATCATTTTCTCATCCAGAAGTATCAAGCCTCTCGTCCAATTTCAACTCCTCAGACTCCTACTCATGAGGTAGACATTGATACCCTGGTGCAAGAAATACGCCAGAAAATCAAACCCAGCATTCAAAAGCAGTGCGGCACAATGAAAGTGCTGGATATGACTCAACCTATTGGGTTGAAGGATATTTATACCAAGGTCAATATTCTGGAAAAAGTCATTGGACGTAGGCGGTTACCGATTAATGAATTGATGCAAGGTTGTAATCTAGACGTCGAAAGCTTTGACCGTCTGGGATTTGGTAAAGTAAAAGAGGAACGAATACCGGGACTAGAAGCCGTCCAAAACTATGACAAGTTGATGGTATTCGGTAAACCAGGTGCGGGAAAAACAACGTTTCTTAAATATTTAGCGATTCAATGTGCTAAATCTAAGGTTTTAACGGATAAGGTTCCTATTTTTATTACGCTGAAGCAATTTGCTGAAACTCAAAACCAGCCAAGTCTGACAACCTACATTAATCAAATTTTCGATAACTGCAATGTTACCGAAGCCCAAGTTGCTGAAATTCTTCAACAGGGAAGCGGGTTAATTCTGCTGGATGGCTTAGATGAAGTTAGGGAAGAGGATGCTGATCGGGTTTTAAATCAGATTCAAGCCTTTACCGAAGACTATGATGCTAACACCTTTGTCATTACTTGTCGGATTGCTGCACGAGAATATATCTTTAAAAAATTCACCGATGTTGAGGTTGATGATTTTGACGACAAGCAGATTCGTACATTTGCTACCAAATGGTTTCAAGCTAAACAATTAGATTTAGCTAACTATTTTATAGAACAGTTAGAAGATAACGAACCCATCAAAGAACTGGCAAGTAACCCGCTGCTGTTGACGCTACTGTGTATAGAATTTGAAGATTCTGGAGAATTTCCAGCTAACCGGGCTGAATTGTACAGTCGAGCCATTCATACACTTTTGCGAAAATGGGATGCGAAGCGGCGGATTGTACGAGAGCAGGTTTACAAAAAATTGTCAGTCCAGCGTAAAGAGGATTTATTGAGTGAAGTTGCTTTTGTTACGTTTGAGCGGGGAGAGTATTTGTTTAAGCAAAGAGACATTGAACAGTATATTGCTGATTACATTCGGAATTTACCCGATGCTAAAACAGATCCAGATGCGTTGTTATTAGATAGTGAGGCAGTTCTGAAATCGATTGAAGCCCATCATGGGTTGTTAGTAGAACGAGCTACAGGCATTTATTCGTTTTCTCATCTGACGTTTCACGAGTATTTTACGGCTAGAGAAATTGTGGCTAAATCGGACATTGGTTTGTTAGTCAGTAAGATTATGGAAAAGCGTTGGCGTGAGGTATTTTTGCTGACGGCTGGCATGATGCGAAATGCTGATGAACTGGTGCAGCAGATGAAGCAAAAAATTGATGGGTTGGTGGCTAGTGATGAGAAATTACAGCAATTTTTAACATGGTTGGATGAAAAGGCGCGATCGGTTAAAAGTTCTAAGAAATTAGTCATTGTTAGAGCAGTCTATTTAAACCTTTTCTATTCTGTAGAGCTTGATCGGAGAATCAATTCTGTTTTTCACCCAATAATAATTGATTTTCCCATGATTAATAGCGAATCAAGTCAGTTATTAGAGAAAGAAATCTACTCAAGTCATGATATGATGTCTCTGGATTATTGGTTGACGACTACTCTTGAATGTGTAAGAATAGGTATTCAAGAATACTTGGATGAGGCAGTATGGTGTCTCTCAGATGCATCACTATGTAACTTAAGTACAGAATTACAGAAGGCACTTTGTAAGCTCAGTAAAGCACTTCCTTTTTCTGGTGACAAAGATGCTTTTAATAAATGTAATTTATTTTTAGATTCTGACAGATATATCTGGATTAAAGGCTTGAGAGATGTGATGATGCAGTATTGCAATTTTGGTCACAATTGGCAGTTTAGCAAGAAACAGGAGCAATTATTTCAGCAGTATTACGACGCCAATAAACTGCTAGTCGATTGCCTCAACAGCGATTGTTACATCAGCCAGGAAGTACGACAGGGAATAGAAGACACCTTACTATTACCCATCGCTGAAATTAAGAAGCGCAAATCCCATTGGAAGCCAGGAAATAAATTTCCGGCTTAAAGCTCAAGTAAGCTAAAGCTTACTACATGATAGGGGTTTTCAAGTTGGTGAGGTACATTATTTAATTTATACCTTATCCCTGAGTAATCATCCTTTTCTCGTCGTCCAACTGTATCTGATAAACCGACAATCTGCTGTCAAGGCTCTGAACCCGTTTTAACGGGTTTTAGCTTTTAGCCCGAACTTGAGTTCCGGGCTTATGTCTTGGAAGCTATGATTTAGCCGTGAGCGAAAACGCCAACGATACGTCAAATCAGATACAGCACCGAGAGAAATTCTATGGTAAGCGTTCACTGCCAACAATAAACAGCTTGAGAAGACAGTACCCTTTACCTATACACCAGGCAGAACAGAACAACCCCACTTGAAAAATTCTAACCTGAACTGCCAAAATGCCAGCAAACGCTTAGAGAGGAGACAACTAGAATGCTAGAAGCCTATCGCCAACACGTTGCAGAACGCGCCGAACTCGGCATTCCCCCCCTACCCCTAGACGCCAAGCAAACCACTGAACTGTGCGAACTGCTGAAAAATCCGCCACCGGGGGAAAAAGAAACCCTAATGCACCTAATTCGCGATCGCGTTCCTCCCGGTGTTGACGAAGCCGCCTACATCAAAGCAGGCTTCCTCACCGCCATTGCCAAAGGCGAAATCACCAGCCCCCTAATCAGTCACCAAGGTGCCGTAGACCTTTTGGGGACAATGGTAGGCGGTTATAACGTCCAATCCTTAGTCGATTTACTCAAATCCCCAGACAACCCCTTAGGGTATGAAGCCGCCGTGGAACTGAGTAAAATTACCTTGGTTTATGACGCCTTCAACGATGTCCTCGCCCTCTCAGAGGTCAATCCCTACGCTAAACAGGTGGTTGATGCTTGGGCAAATGGGGCATGGTTTATCCGCCGTCCCAAACTTCCCAAAGCCATCAACGTCACCGTCTTCAAAGTTCCCGGAGAAACCAACACCGATGATCTTTCTCCCGCCACCCACGCCACCACCCGCCCGGATATCCCTCTCCACGCCTTAGCCATGCTGGAATCCCGGATGCCGGATGCCTTAGAAACCATTGCCAAGCTCAAAGAAAAAGGCTATCCTGTGGCTTACGTTGGCGATGTTGTCGGTACAGGTTCCTCCCGTAAATCCGCGATTAACTCCGTACTTTGGCATATTGGCGAAGATATTCCCTGCGTTCCCAACAAACGCGCAGGCGGGTATATTTTAGGGAGTGCGATCGCGCCTATCTTCTTTAACACCGCCGAAGACTCCGGTGCATTACCCATCGAGTGTGATGTCACCAAGATGGAAACGGGAATGGTGATTACCATCCATCCTTATAAAGGCGAAATCACCAACGAAGCCGGAGAAGTCATTTCCACCTTTAAACTCAAACCCGAAACCATCCTGGATGAAGTTCGCGCAGGTGGGCGTATTCCTCTATTAATCGGGCGGAGTCTCACCGATAAAACCCGTGAAGCCCTGGGATTAGCCCCCAGTACCCTCTTCACTCGTCCCACCTTACCAGAGGATAGTGATAAAGGCTTTACCTTGGCACAGAAAATGGTGGGCAAAGCCTGCGGCTTACCCGGCGTGCGTCCCGGAACCTCCTGCGAACCCTTAATGACTACCGTTGGTTCCCAAGATACCACAGGTCCCATGACACGAGACGAACTCAAAGAACTCGCCTGTCTGGGATTCAGCGCCGATTTAGTCATGCAGAGTTTCTGCCATACCGCCGCTTATCCCAAACCCGTGGATATTACCACCCACAAAGAACTCCCCAACTTCTTCTCCACACGCGGCGGTGTCGCTTTGCGTCCAGGGGATGGGATTATCCACTCTTGGTTAAACCGGATGTTATTACCGGATACGGTAGGAACAGGTGGCGACTCTCACACCCGTTTCCCCTTAGGGATTTCCTTCCCCGCTGGTTCCGGGTTAGTCGCATTTGCAGCAGCGTTAGGCGTAATGCCCTTAGATATGCCCGAATCTGTCTTAGTCCGGTTTACGGGTGAATTGCAACCCGGCGTCACCCTGCGGGATATTGTTAATGCAATTCCTTATGTGGCGATTCAACAAGGCAAATTAACCGTTGCGAAAGAGAACAAGAAAAACGTCTTCTCTGGACGGATTATGGAGATGGAAGGCTTACCGGATTTAAAAGTCGAACAAGCCTTTGAACTCACCGATGCCACAGCCGAACGGTCTTGTGCCGGATCAACGATTAAGCTGGGGAAAGAGACAATTTCCGAGTATCTGCATTCCAACATTGTGCTGTTGAAAAACATGGTAGCGCGAGGCTATCAAGATGCCCGTACCCTGATGCGCCGTGTCGCTAAAATGGAGCAATGGTTGGCAAATCCAGAGTTAATGTCAGCGGATGCCAATGCCGAGTATGCCGATATTATCGAAGTCAATTTGAACGAAATCAAAGAACCCATTGTCGCCGCCCCCAATGACCCCGATAATGTTAAATTAATGTCCGAATGTGCCGGAGACAAAATTGATGAGGTGTTCATTGGCTCTTGCATGACCAATATCGGACATTACCGGGCGGCTGCCAAAGTCTTAGAAGGTGCAGGAAAAGTAAAAGTTCGCCTCTGGATTTGTCCGCCTACCCGGATGGATGAAAAACAACTGCGGGAAGAAGGAGTTTATGATACCTTTGCGGCGGCGGATGCACGGACAGAAATGCCGGGATGTTCGCTATGTATGGGGAACCAGGCGCGGGTTGAAGATGAGGCGACGGTTTTTTCGACATCAACTCGGAATTTCAACAATCGCATGGGCAAGGATGCGCGAGTTTATCTCGGTTCGGCAGAATTAGCTGCCGTTTGTGCGCTGTTGGGACGGATTCCCACGGTTGAAGAATATACGGCGATTGTGACGGAGAAATTGAATCCTTTTGCTGGTGATTTGTATCGCTATTTGAACTTTGATCAAATTGCTGGGTTTGAGGATGAAGGACGGGTGATTCCGTTGGAAGAGATGCCCAAGATTGAGGATATTTTGGGGATGCCGACAGCGGCGCGATAGGTTGAAACCTAACCCCCTAACCCCCTTCCCTGCCAGGGAAGGGGGAACAAGAACTCCCCTCTCCTTGCAGAAGGTAGGGTGGGCAATTGCCCACCTTATCCATTGTTAAGGTAGGGGAAGAGTAGAAGAAGGTGGTGTTTCTATTTAAGGTGATTTTGCCTGAATTGCCTGTGAGCTATATTGGCTATTGAAATATATAGGACTAAACCATGGCTGTCACAAAGTTGACCCCAGTCAGTAAGATAGTATTTTAGCAAAGAGACTCTGAAATATTTAAGATACCTGATACAAGAACACGTCTCGACACTTTACAAAAGTATTTCTTTCCTCGCCTAGAAGTATTACTTAGACATACTTTAGATGTAATACAAACAGTCTATGATGTAAATCCCTATGAGCGAATGACCTTTGTTTACGCTCCAAGTCATAGGAAAACAGCACGTCAGAATTTTGACTATGGTCAAGTGCATATTGGATTGTCTGGGAAGCGTAGAACAGATAGGACACTTACAATCAAACGTCGAGACGGAAAGCCATTTTTCCTCCATCCAACTTATTTGACATACAACATAGATTTAGATTTACAAGGTGGGATGTTTGTCAAGCTGCTTCCCTTTCGCCAAGGAGTAGATTCTCAATTTGTCTCTGCTGTAGCTGATTTAATTCGCGATAATCTTGATGCACTTTCTCCAATTTTTGCACTTACCCATATTTCACACAGTAGTGCTGAACAATTCGTTCATATCAGGGATGCTTTTACAGATGAAGAAGTGGGATCTGACGGAATTAGGCTATTATCTCCTCTGTACTACTTTCCGCTCGATATAAATCGCGGTCTGGTTAATCTAATTTTGGCATTTATAGCTCTCTATCCTGTGCTGGATTCCCTGTTCTCTATTGCAGAAGGTGAACCACCTAAACTATCTGAAATGTTGGAAAAGTTTAAGAACTGGTATCTATCGGATGAGGAAGAATATGAAGATCAGATAGACTCTGATTACAAAAGCAGCGATCTCACTGACTTACCAGAGCTGGACAGTTATTCCTTTGTAAGAGCAGGTCTATGGTGGTCTGTTCTGGCTCGTGATAAATGGAAGTGTTGTAGTTGTGGGCGCTCAGCAAAAGATGGAATAACGCTGCACGTCGATCACATTAAGCCTCGTTCACTAGGCGGTACGGATGATATAAAAAATCTTCAAACATTATGCTTAAAATGTAACATTGGTAAGAGTAATAAAGACAGTACGGACTTGAGATGAAAGAAAAAAGGGTAATTAAATGGAAGAGATAGAGGTGCGATTACACTCCCCCATATTCCGAAAAAACCTAACCCCCTAACCCCCTTCCCTCGCAGGGAAGGGGGAATAAGAGTTCCGGCATTCCGGCTCCCCTCTCCTTGCAGGAGAGGGGCTGGGGGAGAGGTCATTTAAAATGTAACGATAAAACCCTATCTTAATCCTTTATTATGAATAACCCAACTCCCTCGCCACCCCCCATACCCAAAAAGGTGTCAACCCATAATATTGTTATCGGACAAAAAGTTACCTCAGCTAAAGTGCAGCGTGCCAAGGAACTCCGTTGCCAAATGACCCCAGAAGAAACCATCCTCTGGCAACACCTTCGCACTAATCGCTTGAATGGTTTTCATTTCCGTCGTCAGCAAATTATTGATGGATTTATTGCCGATTTCTATTGTCATGGGGCAAGATTAGTTATAGAAGTGGATGGAAAGATTCATCAACACCAAGCTGACTATGACGCCGAACGCGATCGCGTTTTGTCTGCACGGGAACTGCGATTGCTGCGAATTAAAAATGAAGAGGTGAGACAGAATCTCGATAGTGTCTTGGGGCGTATTTCTCAAATTTGTGGAGAAACCTAATTTACCCCCATTCCATACCTTACTTATTGTTAAGCTAGGGAAGAGAAGAGATAAAGGAGAACACTATGTCTAAGCAAGATTTAAGCAGCATAACCAATACACCGAGTACCGAAAGCGCATCTTCTAAAGAAAACACTCCTGTCAAGGAGAATCACGCCCTAGCCAAGCTAATTCTTGAAATTCAGCAAACACCGGAAGACCATTTGCCGAATTTACTGCAAATCGTGCGCCTATTCCGTGAAAGCGTCACTACGAAGCCAGTGCGATCGCAGGTTTCGGAACAGGCAATGGACGAAATAAAAAATCCTGATCCTGTAAAGAAATCAGTACGACAGATTGCGCTGAGTGAACTGCTTAGGCAATGGGAAGAAGAGGGAGATGAACAGGAGCAAACGGAAACGGCTGAAATTCTCCGTAAGGCACTAGAAGAAGATCCGGTATCTATCTAAACCATTCTATGAGCAGAATAGTATTGTTAGATTCTGGCCCTTTAGGAATGGTGACAACTCCTAAAGCTAAATCCCCTATATATCAGGAGTGTAAACGTTGGTTCAATTCTTTGGAACCAAAGGGCTACACAGTAGTGTTGCCAGAAATCGCAGACTACGAAGTTCGGCGTGAATTGCTTCGCGCAGGTAAGGTGGCAGGTATCAGGCGACTTGATCAACTCAAAGCTGCAATTACCTACCGTCCCATTACTACGGAGGTAATGCTCAAAGCGGCTGAACTTTGGGCAGAAGCACGAAGGAGAGGAAAACCAACGGCAGATTCCAAAGCACTAGATGGGGATGTGATTTTGGCGGCTCAGGCTATATTGGTGGAAGAGGAGGGAAATGAAGTGATAGTTGCTACGACTAATGTGAGGCATCTGTCTCAGTTCGTTGATGCCCGTGAATGGCGACTAATTCAGTAATGTTTTTGTAAAGGTAGTGAAATATGCCATTTAAACTGACACGTCACTCTCAAATTTCGACTGAAACCCCTGAAGCGCTTTACCGAGACTACAGAAATCGCAAAATTCAAGGTCTACTTGCCCACCAAGCCGATATTATTCGGGAATATCATAAGCAGGCTGTAGATGAACCAGATGTAGCCCTACAGCTTTCAACTGGCAGTGGTAAAACCCTAGTTGGGCTTTTGATTGGAGAATGGCGTCGTCAGCGTTTTCAGGAAAAAGTTGTATACCTCTGTCCAACGCGCCAACTGGTTAATCAAGTCGTTGAAAAAGCGGTAGATGAATACGGTATAAAAGCAAATGCCTTTATCGGAAAGCAAGCAGAGTATGCTCCTAATATTAAAGCTGAATACCGTAATGCAGAGACTCTAGCTGTTACCACTTATAGCGGTCTATTCAATACTAATTCCTTTTTTGATGATGCAAGTGTAATCATTCTTGATGATGCTCATGCGGCTGAAAACTATATAGCTAAATACTGGTCTCTTATGATTGAGCGTAAAGCACACGAACTTCTCTTTAATAGCGTAGTTTCAGTCATTCGCTCAATCATATCACCTTCGGATTATTCTAGATTAAGTTCCACGTCTCCTGATTTAGACAGCCAGTGGATCGAAAAAATTCCTACACCAGACTTATATGACCTACTACCAGAGTTGATAGCGTTACTTGATGCACAAACTGGCAACTTTAACCTCAAGTATCCTTGGTCTGTCCTTCGAGATCATCTTCTGGCTTGCCATATATATATCAGCTTCAATTGTATATTAATCAGACCTGTAATACCGCCCACAAGAACACATAAACCATTTTCACAGGCAAAACAACGCCTCTATATGTCTGCAACATTAGGCGAAGGAGGGGAGTTAGAGCGCCTTTCGGGTGTAGATAAGATAGTCCGTTTGCCTGTTCCAGAAGGCTGGGATAAACAGGGTATTGGTCGTCGATTATTCTTTTTCCCAGAGAGAGCGCTTGATGAGGAATCGGCGCTAAATCTGACAATCGAGATGATTAAAACAACAGGGCGATCTCTTGTTCTGGTGCCATATAATACCATAGAGAATGACCTAAGTAAAGAGATTTCGGAGAGGACAGGTTACGAAATTTTTAATGCAGCTCAAATTGAGGAATCGAAAAAGACTTTTATATCTAAGGAGAAGGCAGTTGCCATTGTTGCAAATCGATATGACGGCATCGACTTGGCAGGAGATGAATGCCGCATTCTCATTGTCAAGGATCTTCAACGAGCAACAAATCTTCAAGAAAAGTTCCTTGTAACTCGTTTGGCTGCTGGTGTCCTGCTTAATGACCGAATTCTCACTAGAATTGTCCAGGCAGTAGGACGGTGTACAAGATCCGCTACGGATTATGCAGCAGTAATTATCCTTGGGAACGATTTAAACAAAATTCTCCTCGATCGGGATAGAAGGAAGTTCTTACATCCTGAGTTTCAAGCTGAGATTGAATTTGGAATTGAAGAATCTAAGGGGGTTGAAGAATCTGCTTTTCTCGACAACCTTCGCATATTTCTTGAACATAAGAAAGAGTGGAATGGTGCGGACGAGACGATTGTCTCGCTTAGAGACTCATTGCAGCAAGAAAAGCTTCCTGCTATGGACAAATTAATAGACGCAGTTCCTCATGAAGTGAGATACCAGTATGCTCTATGGAACCGCAACTTTGAAGCAGCAGTTGATGAGTGTCGAGATGTTTTAACCTCTCTTAGCGGAGATGATGTTCGCGGCTATAGAGCCTTCTGGAATTATCTTGCTGGTAGTGCAGCGTGGATGGGAGCAAAAAATGGAATTACTTCTCTGGAGAGTACAGCAAGAGACAACTTTAAGAGGGCTGCTTCCACTGCTCCCGAAGTTGTATGGTTCTCACGGCTTTCTCGGCTATCTCTTGAAAATGACAGCAACTCCCAAGTGGATAATAGACTCATTAGAGTAATTGAAGGTCTAGAGACGCAACTTGAGAAACTCGGCACAACAAATAACAGAAAGTTTGAATCAGAGGTAAAGGTAATTATTGAGAATTTACACAAGGATAGTGAAGAAGACTCCAAAAAGTTTGAGGATGCACACGAAAGATTAGGTAGACTACTAGGATACGAGGCAGGTAATTCTAAATCGGATGCCGATCCAGATCCTTGGTGGATTGCTGGTGATGACCTGTGCATAGTATTTGAGGATCACTCAGGTGGGAGTAAAAAAACTATACTTGGAGCAAACAAAGTTAGAGAAGCAGCTTCACATCCGAACTCGATTAAAGCTAAATTTGCTCATCTCCAAAATGCGGAAATTATTCCGGTAATGATCACCCCTTGCAAAAAAATAAAAGATGGTGCATTACCTCATGTTCAAGATGTGTGTTATTGGAATATAGAAGAATTTAGAAATTGGGCAAATAGCTCAATTTCTGTTGTGCGAGGATTGAGGCGTAGTTTCCCAGGTGAAGCTAATTTGGAATGGCGAAAACGCGCTATCCAAGAGTACCAAGATGGTGGTATTGATCCAGCCTCTTTAGTGGAAAAGTTACGTAAGCAGAAATTACGTGATCTTCCAATACAAAATTAAATATATTTAGCGATCGCACCTCTACTCTCTCCAAAGGCGATCGCACTCTCATATCCAGAACATGCGATCGCCTCCCCTCATCCTCAAATAACTGCTTTTTGCGCCGTTGTAACAGACACAGATACCGTTTCTTCATCCGGTTGCGGGTCAAATACCACGACAAAGGACGCATGGGGTATAAGCTGACGCAGACACCGCAAATGACCATCCGCATCAGACCGACTGCGGAACCGACCCACAATAGTTCGTTGCATATTCGGTAGGAGTTGAGCGATCACCCAGGGAGTTAGTCGTTGTCGGTAAGTGATTTGATTGGAATTGTATGGCATGATTAGATAGTCCGTAAGGAACAAAGGAAAGGGCGTTAGTCAGTCTCTTGGTGGGGATGTACTAACGCTTTTTCTTTTATGATTAAAGAGCCATACACAATATTTGTCAATTGTCAATACTTGACGCTAAGTTTTAACGCTACTTTAGTGGGAACATTCAGTCACTTATGAACCTGAGAGCCTTGAGAAAACGCGCAGGGCTGATTATCCGTAATGTCGCTCGTGAACTAAAATGCTCCGAATCTTCAATCCGCAACTGGGAAAAGGGGAGAACAACACCAATGATGGAAGTTTGGCAAGTATTTCGCTTGCGTGACTTGTATCAATGCACGGAAGAAGAGTTAGTGCAGGCGGTGAAAGAGTCGATGCTAGAAGAAACACAGCCTTGATGTTTAGGAAGTGTGATCGCATCTTACCCTTCCCGCCTCTGGGATTGAGACAGGGTGTGTGTAATGAACTCTGGCTCACCTTACTTATTGTTAAGGTAGGGAAGAGAACAGATAAAGGAGAACAGTATGTCTGAGCCTGATTTAAATAATACGATTCTAGCCACTGAAATTGACTCAACAGAGGCTTTAGAACAGATAAGCACTCTCGTCGCCAAAATTCCTCAAGCATACTTACCCAAATTACTTCAGATGATTCGCCTGTTTCGGGAAATTGTGGTTGTGGAGCAAGAATCATCAGTTTATGCTAAGTTAATAGCTTTTAGTCAATTACCGCAAGAAGAACGAGTCAAAAGAAATCAAGCCGCGATCGCACTGCTAAATTCATGGGTAGAAGAGGGCGATGAACAGGAGCAAAAAGAAACTTGGGAAATTCTTAATCAAGCTCTCAATGAAAGCGGCGTTTCTATTTAAATTGTCTTGCCATGAGTCGATTCATAGTTTTGGACTCAAGTCCATTGGGAATGGTAACAAATCCTAAAGCTACACCCCTGACGTTGGAGTGCAAGCAGTGGCTAAATTCTTTACTAGCAAAAGGGGAGATAGTCGTTATACCTGAAATTGCTGACTATGAAGTGAGACGTGAATTGCTTCGGGTGGGTAAGGTAGCAGGTATCCGACAACTTGATCAATTGAAGAATGCTCTGATGTACGTCCCCATTGAGACACCTGCGATGCTTCTGGCGGCTCAGTTATGGGCGGAAGCACGCAAGAGAGGACAACCAACAGCCGATCCTAAAGCACTTGATGGGGATGTAATTCTGGCAGCTCAGGCTACATTGATGGTAGACGAAGGAAATGAAGTTATAATTGCTACAACTAATGTAGGGCATTTGTCTCAGTTCGTTGACGCCCGTGACTGGCGGTTTATCATTTAATTTTAAGGGAGTTGGCATAAAGTTTAAAAGCGAAATACGAGATAGTCAAATTAATCGTCTCTTAGAAAAGGTACAAAAGAAGCGTTATGAAAGTTTTAAGGGCGCATAGCGATGCGTCCCTACGATGATGTCTGTGCAAGAAAATGTACTCCCCTCCCCGTGTCGGGGAGGGGCTGGGGGAGGGGTCAATCCCTGGAATTCCCACTCCGCGATCGCACCTAACCCTCCCAAACTCTGTAATTGAGTCAGAGCGAGTAAAATAGACTCTTCCCCGCCTTATTGAAGAAAGATAAAATATCTACAACGTCGCCAACTGCTATATAATGCATCCCATTCTCGACAAACCCGATATTTTGCAAATCCTGTTCCATCCTAAACCGGACACAACAGGAAAACCGCGATCGCCTAATATCCATCTCATTGATGTTGAAATCGAACCGAGACTCTTTCTCAGAGGACGATTATACGCCGCCGCTAGCAATTCCCCTGCGATTCTATTTTTCCATGGCAATGGTGAAATTGCGGCTGAATACGATAGTATTGCCAAAGTTTTCACTGTCTTGGGCATTACTATTTTAGTCATTGACTATCGAGGCTATGGTCAAAGTGATGGCACATCCACCGCGTCTAATCTCCTAGCTGATTCCCTCAAGGTATTCGACGCTTTTAGTAGCATTTTAACGGCGCATCAACTGTTTCCCCAACGACTTTACGTAATGGGGCGCAGTTTGGGTAGTGTCCCCGCCATTGCGGTTGCTAATCACGCTCAAGATCAATTAGCTGGATTGATTATCGATAGTGGTTTTGCCGATACCTTTGCTTTGCTCAAACGTCTTGGCTGGCAGGTTAGAGATTATGAGGATGAGCGTTTTGGATTTAGAAATACTGAAAAAATTAGCCACATTCTTGTGCCAACGTTGATTATTCATGGTGAGAAAGATTCGTTAATTCCTATCCAACAGGGAGAAAAGCTCTATCATTCTTGTGCAGCCGCAAATAAGCAGTTGATACGGATTAAAAATGCGGATCATAACACCTTGTTTCGCATGGGTATGTGGCAATACTTTGAAGCGATCCAGAAATTTGTTATCGGTAAAATAGTGTTAGACGAAGCCTCACTATTTCAGTTGCTATTAGATTAAAAAGGCGGGTCACCCTATCAGAATCTCCCTGGATCACAACCATTTTTTTAATGCCATTCAGCAATTTGTTGGCAATTCAGAGTCCTAAGTAGGGCTTGCTGCAAAAGCCTCAAACCCTTACAAAGGATGTAGCTTGCTTCTTGCTTGCGCGAGTATGACGAATGACGAATGACAAATGACGAATGACGATTCCCGCCGTTAACTTTTATTGTCCCTACCTACCTAAACTTGTTCTAACATCGCTATGACACCGAAAATCAGAAATAATACGCCTCCTAATGCTGTTACCAACCGTTCAGAAATTCGTCCTGCAATTAATCGTCCACCAATTACTGCGATCGCGGTGCAAATCCCATGACCTAAAATTGCCCCCACAGTAACGCCAACAGGTTGATGGGCGGCGGCTAAAGCGATGGTGCTAATTTGAGTGCGATCGCCCCACTCCGCCAGAAATGTCATGGTAAAGGCTTGCAGTAGAATCGCGAGATTGGCAGACTGTAACTTATCTTTCTTATTCTGTTTGGCGACTTCCACCGCCGCTTCCTTTGCGCCTGTATTTTCTGCTTGAGCTGGCATTTTACTGGCATCATACAACAGTTTAAAGCCAAATCCTAAAAATAAGGCAATTTCCCCATAATGGATATAATAGTCAGGCAGCAACGACACCACCTGTCCCAATAATACAGATAGTACTGTCATCGCTGCTAACGCCGCTAGGACTCCCAAAAATACCAGCCGCCGCGAATAACGCATGGATAAGATAACGCCAATAAAAAACGTCTTATCCCCTAACTCAGAAATCGTAATTAGTAATAATCCGGCGGTAAATGCAGTTAACATTTTTACAAGCTCCTTAATCAATTGCCGTTGATGGAGCTTGATGAGAAAAGGCAGACCCCACCAAGCTCACATCAACTTGTGAACTTAGTGAAAGTCTCGCTACCAAGGAACTAACTATTCAGCTCAGATTCTGTAGATTCAAATGACCTGAAGCTTCAATCCCTTGTCACCTGAACCAGGCTCATTACCAGTATGTTGATTCAGGTATCCTGGTAATCTTTGACCAGGAGCTACTCCCTTTCATTCTTTTTTAAGATAGCACAATTTAATTGTTTTATCGAGTCTTCTCAGAGATTCAATTCAGAAGCTATTTTCCATATCTATTCATTTTTTATTCATATTAATTTCATTTTTTCGAGTAAGTAGTCTGACAAAATTCCTTAATATACAGTAGGGTGGGCATTACCCACCCGTCAAAATATCAGTAACATTCTATGTAAGGTAGCTTTGAGTTAGATATTCGACATCTTGAAGAAGTCAGGAATCTGATCAAACCCGATCCAGTTAAGAATGAGTACGACTTGCACAGAAGCGAAAGATTACCTTCTCTTAACGTTATCCATCAGGATTATTTGTTATAGTATAGAGTTTTATCCACCATCCAGATTCCCGTTCCCCAGAGAGTAAATCGGTAGACAACTCTCTTCCAGAAGGATAATGGAGCTACTCAACGGCTCAGGGCAAGCTGATCAATCAAGTTTTTCAATCGTAGAGATAGACACAGGCAACATCTGTCTATACCTGATCAGCTTGACTAATTTTTCAGTATCAGTTGTAGCAAATTTAGGTTCAAAGTCCTGGACAATGATTCTGCAAAAACCAATTGACGAATCTTGCCGAAACCTGCAAGCTTGAAAAGAACTGACAATCCGTCTATAAACAGTAAGGGATAGCTAACCGTTAATTAGGGAGCAGTCTAAAGAAAACCTAAAGCAGACGCGGGTACAGTTCATGTCAGATGGTCAGACGAATGCTACGTCAGAAGGCTGACACTGGCTAATAGTAGTAGGCTTCCCTTTGACGCTGTACCCAATAGCATTCCCTGGCATACTCTGTACAACTTAACCAAAAGGAGAATTTTATGGCACCTATCAAAGTTGGCATTAATGGATTTGGTCGCATTGGACGCCTAGTTTTCCGGGCTGGACTAGAAAACCCCAATATCGAGTTTTGCTGCATTAACGACCTGGTTCCGCCAGAGAGTATCGCCTATTTGTTAAAGTACGACTCCACCCATGGTCGGTTCAACGGTACGGTAGAAGCCAAACCCGATGCCATTGTGGTCAATGATAAGGTAATCCCCTGCGTCTCGATCAAGAATCCAGAGGAACTACCCTGGGGGAAATATGGCGTCGAGTATGTGGTTGAGTCCACCGGTCTATTTACCACCTATGACGGTGCATCCAAGCACCTCACCGCCGGAGCGAAGCGAGTCGTCATCTCGGCTCCCACCAAAGAAAAAGACCCGGAAAAAGTCCCCACGCTCTTGATGGGTGTGAATCATGAGAGCTACGATCCCAACAAGCATACGGTTGTATCCAACGCCAGTTGTACCACCAACTGCCTCGCTCCTGTGGCTAAAGTCATTCAAGACAACTTTGGTTTGGCAGAAGGTTTAATGACCACCGTTCACGCCATGACTGCTACCCAACCCACCGTAGACGGACCGAGTAAGAAAGACTTGCGGGCTGGACGCAGTGCGGCGCAAAACATTATCCCCGCCTCTACGGGTGCAGCCAAAGCCGTTACCCTGGTTCTACCGGAACTCAAAGGTAAACTCACTGGGATGGCATTCCGCGTACCCACGCCCGATGTCTCGGTCGTTGACCTCACCTTCCGTACTGATAAAGCCACCAGCTATCAAGAAATCTGTGACGCGATGAAGAAAGCCTCGGAAGGAGAACTCAAAGGGGTTCTGGGATATACAGATGACTCCGTGGTGTCCACAGACTTCACCACTGATCCCCGTTCTAGCATCTTTGACGCGGGGGCGGGTATGGAACTCAACTCCAACTTTTTCAAAGTTGTGGCTTGGTATGACAACGAGTGGGGCTATTCTAATCGCATGATTGACCTAATCCTGTCCATGGCAGCGAAAGGGTAGAACCACCTCAACTTCACGGGGTGACAAGCTAGCTGAAGTGTTGAGCTATCCTGCTTTTAGCCCATTTCTTCTTGTCACAGATAGGGTCAAAGATAGCGGTTGTTTCTGGGGAACCAGCCCCCCAGACCCTAAAAGAAAAGTTCCTCCTTATCTTCCCCCCGCGTCGGGGGGATTGAGGGGGGTGGGGGGACGAGCGCCTCCCCCATACCCCCTGTGCAACGCTTCGCTAATCCCATATCTCATGGCTGTGGTCTTCATCTGTCAATAAGGGTGTCAATAAGGCTTCATCTTTGGAGATACTAATGTCACTCAAAGCCAGATTTTTAAAGGTTTTAGACGGCTTGTCACCCCTTCAGCTCCTCGACAAAATCAACATAATTCGCGGCAATCCCCGCCTTCCCGAGGTAAGGCGGGGTTAAGTTTGGTTGACAGTCCCGAACCGGATTCCGTAAAATCGTATTTTTTTATTAGGGCTGCCGAAGACAACCAACCGGGTTGTCTTTAAAATTTTTCTAGGCAGATCTTTTTTAGCCAGATCCAGATCAAGGATACAGTGATGACAGAACCTTTTGCGGATGTCTTTTGGTTGACCTCGGTAAATCGGCATCAATTATTATACGCTAATGCGGCGACTGAGCAGATGTGGGGTCACACCCCTGACCAATTATCCAGTCATCCGGGAGGGTATATGCCGTGTATCCTGGATGCGATCGATCGCCGGGATCGAGAGCGAGTAGCGGCGGCTTGGATGCAACACCCCACCAGTGAATCTCCACAAGAGTATCGCATTATCAAATCCGATCGCTCAATCCGATGGGTGCGATCGCGCTCTTTTCTCATCCCGAATCCCTGGGAAGAAAGCCAGCCAAATGCTCCTCAAACTCTCCTCGCCACGATTACTGAAGATATTACCGAAGACAAACAGGTTAAGGACACGCTCAATCAACGAGAACAGGAATTTCGAGTTCTACTGGATCATTCTCCGGATATTGTCGCTCGGTTTGATCGCCATCTGCGTCATGTCTACGTCAACCCTGTCATTGAACAGGAAACGGGTATTCCCTATCAAGAGTTTTTAGGCAAAACCCACCGGGAATTAGGATTACCAAAAACTCTTATTCCCATCTGGGAGGACTCCTTACAAACGGTGTTCCAAACGGGTGAGGAAAATGAGAGTGAATTCACGTTTTTGACTCCCCATGGACAACGGTATTATCAATCGCGTCTGGTTCCCGAATTTGCCCCGGATGGTTCCGTTGAATTTGTCCTCAGCGTGTGCCGCGATATTACCGACATTCACCAGGCTCAACAAGCGGTGCGGGAGAGTGAAGCCCGTTTCCGCACGGTATTTGAGTTGGCACCCATTGGTATGGCGATCGCGAATACTCAAGGGCGGGTTCTGCATACCAATCAGGCACTGCAAGATATCCTCGGCTACAAGGCTAACCAATTATTAAATCAGCCGTTCCATCTGTTTATCCATCCCGATGAGATAACCCAGTGCTATCAAGACTTACATAAACTGATCACCGGGGAAATCACTCACATAAACGCCGAAAAACGCTATATTCATCACCAAGGTCATCTGGTCTGGGTGCATGTGTCAGCGTCAGCCGTTCGGGGCGCGAATGGGTTATCTGAGTACACGATTGCTCTGATTCAAGATATTAGCGATCGCAAACAAGCGGAATGCCTGCTGCAACAGGCTCATCTCCATTTAGAACAACGAGTCAGCGAACGCACCGCCGAACTTGAACAAACGAATACTCGCCTCCAGCAAGAAATTACTCACCGTCAAACCATAGAGATACAATTACAACAAGCCAAAGAGCAACTGCAAGCAGTTTTGGATGCAGTACCCGGTTGTGTCTCCTGGATGAGTCGCCAAGGACGATATCTGGGAGTGAATCAATATTTGGCAGATATGTTCAACCTGTCACCGGACGACTTTGTGGGTCAACCCCTCGGCTTTCTCAATAGTAATCCGACGTTTGTCAACTATATTGAACAGTTTATCGCAAGTTCGGCTCAAACTGACCAAAATATCCTGGAAATCAATATCAATGGTTCCTGTCACTATCACTTAATTGCCACTCAAAAATATCAGCAAGGAACCCATATTGTTTGTGTGGGCATTGATGTAACTCAGAGCCAAAAAGCCCAGCAAGCCTTGCAGAACCAAAAAGACTTCCTGCAAACCATCATTGACACCAACCCCAATATCATTTATGTCAAAGACCAAAACGGTCAGTATATTTTAGCCAATCGCATGTTTGCCGAACATCGGGGGATTCCTGTCGAGGAAGTGCTGGGAAAAACAACCGCCCAACTCCATGATGATGCGGCAGATGTGGAACGCTTTATGGCTGAGGATCAAGAGATATTGACTACCTTACAGCCGAAATTCATTCCCGAAGAGTTTTCCTGGGATCAAAACGGTAAAATTCGCTGGTATCAAACCATTAAAACCCCGTTGGTGGCTCCCGATGGACAGGTGACTCAAGTCCTCGGCGTGAGTACCGATATCACCGCCCGTAAACTGGCAGAGGATCTCTTACAACAAAGTGAAGCCCGCTTACGGCTTGCCCTCGATGCCGCACAGATGGCAAAGTGGGATTGGAATTTGCAAACTGGAATGATTACTTGGTCTTATCGCTTGGAACAACTCTATGGATTGGCATTTGATCGTCCAGAAATTCCCTATAAAACCTTTTTAGAAAAGGTTCACCCGGAAGACAAAGAACTGGTTAAGCAAAGCATGGAATGGGCGATTCAAACTGGAGAGGATTATGACCTTGAATATCGGATTATTTGGCCCGATCAGATTGTGCGCTGGATTCAAAGCAAAGGTCAGATTATTTATGACAAAACCGATCAGCCTATCTGGACAATTGGATTGAACCTAGATGTGACAGAACGTAAGCTGGCTGAAGAACAGTTACGCCAGCGTGAAGAACAATTACGGTTAGCCCTAGATGCGGCGCGTATGGGATTCTGGGATAGAAATCTGGAGACGGAACAAATTACCTGTTCCTATCACCTGCAACACCTATATGGGTTAGATGCCAAAACCACGCAGATTAGCTACAAAATGTTTCTGGAAATGATTCATCCTGAGGATCGCGATCGCGTTCACCAAGCGGATCGCCGAGCGATTGATGAGCAGGAAGATTGCTATGATATTGAATTTCGGATTATCAGAACTGATGGGAACCTGCGCTGGGTGGAAAGCAAATCTCAAGTATTTTATGATGAAACCAGTCAGCCTGTGCGGATGATGGGAATTAATCTGGATATCACAGAGCGCAAGCAAGCGGAAATCCAAATTCAAGCCTCTTTGCGGGAAAAAGAAGTCTTGCTCCAAGAAATTCACCATCGGGTTAAAAATAATTTGCAGGTGATTTCCAGTCTTTTGGATTTACAATCTCAGTACATTACCGATCAAACGACAGTGGAACTGTTCCAGGAAAGTCAGAATCGGGTGAAGTCAATGGCGTTGGTTCATGAAAAATTGTATCAGTCTCAAGATTTTGCCCGGATTAATTTTGCTGAGTACATTGAGAATTTGACCAGTTATTTGTTTCAGATCTATATTTTTGAATATAACCAAGTTAATTTGGAATTTCATATTCATGAGGTTGATTTAACGATTGATGCTGCTATTCCCTGTGGTTTGATTATTAGTGAATTAGTGTCTAACGCGCTTAAATATGCCTTTCCGAATGGTCAGGAAGGGACGATTGAGGTGATCCTGACCGCAGAATCTGAGGATCGATGTCACCTAACGGTCAAAGATAATGGCGTTGGATTTCCACCCGACCTAGAATTTGCCAACCCTAAGTCATTAGGCTTACAATTAATTAATGTTCTGACTGAACAATTGGAGGGTGATCTCAGTTTTAACCTGGATAAGGGAACAGAAGTGAATATTAGTTTTCCAATCGAAAGCTGTAACTAAACTGTAGAGACGTGTCATGGCACGTCTATCTTACTTATTGGACATAGCTGGCTCTGGTGTTAAATGCCGAGTTGATTTAATTTTATTATCTATGTGTGGTTTTCAATTAAACAAATGGTTAAAGCAAAAATTTTAGTCGTTGAAGATGAAAGAGTTGTCGCTCTCAGCATTCAAAATCGCCTGGAATCCCTCGGATATACTGTAACCGCCAATGTGATATCTGCCGAAGCCGCGATCGCGGGAATTCCTCAAAATCCTCCCGACTTGGTGCTGATGGATATTCGGCTCAAAGGTAAAGTCGATGGCATTGAAGCGGCGGCTCAAATGCGCCAGCAGTTTCAACTCCCTGTTATCTATCTGACTGCCTATAATGATCAGGAGACGTTGGAGCGGGCTAAACTCACCGAACCCTATGGTTACTTGCTCAAGCCCTTTGAATCCAAAGATTTAGCAACCACGATTGAAGTAGCGCTCTACAAACATAAAATGGAGCAACAGCTTCGGGAGCGAGAGCAATGGCTAGCCACGACGTTAAAAAGTATCGGTGATGCAGTTATTACCACTGATCCGCAACGGGCAATCACGTTTATGAATCCGGTAGCTGAGGCGCTAACAAAATGGACACAACAAGACGCCTTAGGTCAGGATTTGAATCAAATCTTTCTGACCATTCATGAAATGACACGAGAAGCCATTCCGAACCCCGTCACGTTGTCTCTAGAACGGGGGACAACCGTAAACCTAGAAAATCATACGCTGCTGATTAATAAAGAGGGTGAAGAAATTCCCATTGATGATAGTGCGGCTCCCATTAAGAATGATAGCGAACAGATTCTGGGAGCTGTATTGGTGTTCCATGATGTCATTGAGCAACGACAAATCCAAGCCTTGCTCAAGCAGACTAATGCCGACTTAGAACAAAGAGTCGCTGAAAGTACCGCCCAATTAAGACAGCAAAACCAACAACTAGAAGCCGAAATTGCCCGACGCCAGCAGCTAGAAGAAGAGTTACGGGTAGCGTTAGCTAGAGAACGAGAATTGAGCCAATTGAAATCTCGAATTGTTGCCACAGTTTCCCATGAATACCGGACTCCCCTGACGACAATCTTGTCGTCTACGGAAATGTTACAAAGATATAGCGATCGCTTGACGCCGGAGAAAAAACAGAAACATTTCCAACGGGTGAAACAGTCGGTTGAGCATCTGACGAATCTAGTCAACGATATGATTTTCATTGAGCAAGCCGAAATTCAAGCCCTGGAATTTAATCCCACTCCAGTGAATGTTGAGGAACTCGTGGGCGAGGCGATTGAAGCGGTGCGCCCCAAATCCGCCGGAAAACATACCCTGAACCTGATCTGCCCAAGTGAGTGCGATCGCGTCGTTTTAGATGGCAGTTTGCTGCGACTCATTCTCGATAACTTATTGTCTAATGCGATCAAATATTCTCCAGAGGGAGGATTAATTGAGGTCGAACTAAGTCCTCAAGCCCAGGAAATACGGCTGCGGGTTTCTGACGAAGGCATTGGTATTCCCCCGGATGATCAGGGGAAATTATTCAAGGCATTCTATCGCGCCAGTAATATTGGCATTACTCCTGGTGTGGGCTTGGGATTAGTGATTGTGAAAGAATGTGTAGAATTGCATCAAGGTAGAGTGGAGGTTGAGAGTGAAGTTGGCGCAGGAACCACGTTTACGATAATCTTGCCCGTGGCGGAATCAGTTGAAGGATGAAAGAGGGCAATGGGCAATGGGCAATAGCCTGATCCTTCCTAATCTCAACCGTTAACTTTAATTGTGTCCACCTACTCAACATGCCTATTACCTGGACTCCGGAACAAATCCTTGCACTCGCCCCCGATGCTAAGTCTGCCCAAAATGGTCAAGGCTTGGCACGTTTATCGAAATGGCAAGGATTGGGACGAAATCAGGAGGCGGTGTGGGGAGAGTGTAAAGGAAGTGGAAGTAACCCCTATCAAACCCAAATCGATTTAGGTGAAACGGCGTTTAAATGCAGTTGTCCGAGTCGTAAATTTCCCTGCAAACATGGACTCGGACTCTTATTACTCTTCGCCAATCAACCCGATAGGTTTAACCAAAATCAATCTCCTGATTGGGTAAACGATTGGATTAGCACTCGCCGTCAAAAACAGGCGAAAAAGGTAGAAAAATCAGAAAACGTTGCTGATCCCGCAGCTAAAGCCAAACGCGCCGCCAAACGGGAGGAAAATGTTACCGCCGGGGTGCAAGAATTAGACCGTTGGTTGCGTGATTTAGTCCGTCAGGGATTAGCCAACTTACCGGAAAAAGACTATCAGTTTTGGGATACGGTAGCCGCCCGGATGATTGATGCTCAAGCCCCAGGATTGGCGCGTCAGTTACAGGAGATGTCGGGGATTCCCTATACGGGAGTGGGTTGGCAAGAACGCCTCTTGGCACGGTTGGGACGTTTGTATCTGTTACTGCAAGGATTCCAACGCCTAGAAACATTACCCCCAGACAGGCAAGCCGATATCCGCACGGCGATTGGGTGGGGGCAAAAAGAAGAAACCGCTACCTCGATGATCCGCGATCGCTGGTCAATCTTAGGACAGTGCATCGAAGACCAGGATAACCTGAAAGCGCAACGGATATGGTTACAAGGACAACAGACGCATCGATTCGCCTTGATCCTGACCTTTGCCCATCATACTCAACCCCTAGACACCAGTCTCATCCCCGGAACTCTCCTCGACGCCGATTTGGGATTCTTTGCCAGCGCTTATCCGTTGCGGGCAATTGTCAAAACCCGTAACGCCCCAGCCATACCGTTTACAGAAATGGAAGGGGAACGCGCGATCGCAACTGCTCTAAATCAATACACAAATGCGTTAGCTTGTCAACCCTGGTTAGACCAATTTCCCCTCAGCTTACAAGGAGTTATTCCCCAGAAATATAACCAAGGATGGGCATTGCGCGACGATTCTAACCAGGTATTACGCCTCACCCCCAGATTTACAGAGGGTTGGCAGTTATTTGCCCTGAGTGGGGGACATCCCATCACCGTATTTGGTGAATGGAATGGTGATCACTTTTTTCCCTTAAGTGCTTTTTCCCAAGAGCAGTTTATTGTGTTTCGATAATGTTCGTAGTAAAGGCTTTAGCCTTATATAGCACTACGCACACACGTTAGGACAAAATGAAGAAAAATTAAAATCGCTCAATCCCTTTTCAGGTAAGCTTTTGTCTTCACTATTGCCTATTGCCTATTGCCTATTGCCTAGCGCGTAGCGCTATATTTTGTTAGGTTTGCTGGCTTCAACCTAAATCCTGTTGGGTTTTGCTATCGCTCTACCCAACCTACAATACCTAAAACTCAGGAGTATTTATGTCTAAGCCCAAAATTTTGCAAGAGGGAACCAGCTATAGTTTTCGTTCCTACTTTGAGCTACCCAATGATACCGATGAAATCCTGGCAGAGTTTGGCTATAAGTTTGAACGCCAGCGCATTCACTTACCCAAAACCACTCGTGAGATTGAGTATCTTTCGGAGTTACAGCAGCAGTTAGAAGACACGATTCCTTATGTCACTCTCAGTAGTGAAACAGCCAAGCGGGAAATTTTGATTGCGCCAGTGTTGGCGCGAGTGGCGGTAATGTGCCGCCGTTTGCTACGCATTGAGTACCCGTTGAAGGTTAATGAGCAACTTCAGGGGAATTTAGATTATTTTATTGAGTCGGAGATGGGATTAATTGTTATTGAAGCGAAGCGGGATGATTTGACGCGGGGGTTCACTCAACTAGCGGTGGAGTTGATTGCGTTGGCAATGCTCCAGGAATCACCGGAGGTGTTGTATGGAGTGGTGACTATTGGGGAGTTGTGGGTTTTTGGTAAGTTAGAGCGAAGTACGTTAACAATTATAAGAGATATTGGGTCTTATACGTTGCCCGATGATTTGAGAGAGTTAGTAAATATTTTAGTGGGAATTTTAGAGTAAAAGGGTAGAAGGGTTAACTAACAGTAATAGAGTAATCAATTCAGAGGAACCTGTTCGATTAAAATCGGTTTAATATCCTATCTTCGGTAAAGCCTCAATGAGTCTCTGGCAAGACGTAATCACCACCGCCTTAGTTGGCACCGAGAGACGAACTCTCACCCTTACTCCAGCCACTAACCCACTCAGTCAACTTTTATGCCAACTTAATTCTACTGACCCAGAAGCCACATTACTCAGCGCGGCTGGGACAATTTCTCTCTATCACCGCGCCGGACAACGCCCGATTACCGATAACCAACCTTTACCCCAACCTTGTCCACCTGAGGATAAACCCCCTTGTAGCCCCCGCGCCGCCCATTATCTGAAATTGATGTTACAAAAAGACCGGGCAAAACTCTTACCGGAATGGTTAGCCGCCGCCGCTACAGCTGGATACCGTGTGCCCGACTATTATTTGCCAGAGTTACTGGAAGTTGGACGCACCTCACCTCAGTTACGCCCCGCCATTCTCCCGGTTTTAGGTCAACGGGGACGGTGGTTAGCCGCCCATAATCCGGATTGGAATTATGTGGGAGATGAGGATATCGAACAAACGTGGACAACTGGAAGTCTAGACGCCCGCAGACTTCTATTGCAACATCTACGGCATGAACATCCCGCCTCAGCACGGGAACGACTTGTGGCTGTGTGGCAACAAGCATCGTCAGATGCCAGAATCGCGTTGTTAGACACCTTGCAAATTGGCTTAAACCTGGAGGATGAGGCATTTTTAGAGGTTGCACTGGATGACCGTCGTCAAGAGGTGCGACGCCAAGCGGCTACTTTATTAGCACAGTTACCGGAATCGGGGTTATGTCAGCGGATGAAACAACGCATCCAATCGGCTATCACATTTCGGCGCAAGCGTAACCGTTTGCATCTAGATTTTCTCCTCCCGGATAATCATGACCAAGAGATAACTAGAGATGGGATTGATAGCAAACAGCCGCCTCAGTTATTAGGCAATAAAGCCTGGATGATTTTACAAATCGTCGCCGCGACTCCCCTTTCTCTGTGGTCAGACCTTCAGGAAGAATCCCCGACTGAATGGATACAAGCCGCAAAACGGAGTGAGTGGGATCATTCCGTGGTTGAAGGCTGGGCGGTAGCGGCGATGCGCCAACAGAATCCGGACTGGGCAGAGGCTTTACTGCCGTTTAATGGTACGTTTAAGGGCTATTTAATCCCGCAAAAGCAATTAATTTCTGGATTAATTAATGTCCTCTCTCATGAACAACGAGATAGTTTTTTCCTGAATTTATTCCCATCCAGTAAGGTTCCCTTTAATAGTAAACATCCGGCGTTTACGTTATTAACCCATTGCCATGTTCCTTGGAGTATAGAACTAACCGAGATTGTTTTAGACGGTGTGCGCCGCTATCTGAAGAAGACGGATAATCCTTACGATTGGTCGCTGTCTACTGGATTAAAAGAGTTTGCTTATTTTATGAGTCCTGATATTGTCCCCGAACTCTCGACCCGTTTCAGCAATATTGTACCCGAACGGTTGGCTTTAGCCTCCTATTGGACGGAGGTGATTGATGAAGTATTGGCAATTTTGCATTTACGCTATGAAATGGGCAGAGAAATTTGAGCGTCAACAGTTTATTGGTCTATATCTGCCAATAAAGTTAACAAATCATCCCAATTATTCAACTCAAACATAGCATCGCTTAACCCTTCTAAAGCTGACAACGACAAACCTTCTACTAAGCTATTGAGTTCCGCTGTCTGGTCTGGAAATCGCTTGTTCAGCAGACGCAGGACTAAAGCGCGTGCTTCTGTAATGCGACCTTCTTGGCGACCTTCTTGGCGACCTTCTTGACGACCTTCTTCCCGCGCCTCCTGCGATGCTTCTTCGGTAGCATATTTGAGGCGTCCTATCTCATCTCGCAACTGCATGGCTCTACGACTGACTTCCTCAGCTTCTGCTGGTGTCAGGTTCGCTTGATTGGCTATCGTTAACGCTTTTTCTATTGCCCTAACTTCTGCCAAACTTTCTGGGATTTCTTCTAAGTCTTGAGCTTGCGTCATAAAATAAATCCATTTCTCTGCCAAGGTCTGTAACTCTGGCAATTTTTTCACAAATCTCGGTAATTCTACAAAAATTAGCTGCAATTCATGTTCAGGATATTCCGATGAGTTTTCTTTGTCTTTGAACACAAAATGATGAATACATTTATGGCTTTCTTTGAATAGAATGAAATCAGTGATTGTTACGGCAATAACTGGCGTAATCTCCAGGTAATAGTCTTTTGATGTCAACTGATTAGCATAAGCTTTGCAGAGATTGTAAATCCCTCGCTTATGAAAAGCGGCTATCCGTGCGACCTGGATTTCAATGAGGACAATTTCTCCACTGTTTAGAACAGCCCTGATATCCAAGTAACTATCTTTTAAGGTTTCAACCTGACCAGGGTTGTAAGGGTTAACAATGGTTAAACTAGAAATGACACTCTCTCCATTGTAGACAATTGCATTTAAGAAGCTGATGAGAATATCTTCACTTTGGTCTGAACCAAATATTTTCTTGAAAGCATAATCAATCTTTGGACTAATAAATTTTTTCTTAGTCATAAAATATTACTCTTTTAAGCTATTGGCTTTAATTGCCTGAATACAAATTTTGTAGGCGGTACTAAGTTTTGCAAATAGTCCTCAAAGGCTGACAAAGGTTGTAGCTTGCTTGGCGCTTCATGAGGATGACAAAGGGCGAATGACAAGTGACAAATGACGAATAGGGAGAAAGTTAGTTTAGTATAGCAGGTACGGAAGAGTCTTTTTCAGGACAAACAACTGTGAATCGTGCAAAGCTAAACAATCAAAACTTTTTATTGCGTGAACATGCGGAACAACAGTTTGCCGAAGAATTAGCGGAATTGGCAAAAGCAGATCAACGCCAGCGCCCGCCGAACTGGAATTTATCCCCCTGGGCAGTCACAACATATCTATTGGGAGGTACACTAGAGAACGGGTTTGTGGTATCGCCCAAGTATATTGGCGATCGCAGACTGATTGAAATAGCTGTAGCCACTCTCACCACAGACCGCGCCTTATTACTGATGGGGGTTCCGGGAACGGCTAAGTCTTGGGTATCAGAACATTTAGCCGCCGCTATTTCTGGGGATTCAACGTTACTGATTCAAGGAACAGCCGGAACCAGTGAAGAATCCATTCGTTATGGGTGGAACTATGCCCGATTACTCGCCCAAGGTCCTTCGATGGAGGCGTTAGTGGCAAGTCCACTGATGGTGGCGATGGAAGCGGGGAAAATTGCCCGGGTGGAAGAATTAACTCGGATTCCGGCAGATGTCCAAGATACCCTAATTACCCTTCTCTCAGAAAAGATGCTACCAATTCCCGAATTGGGGGATGAGGTGCAAGCGATTAAAGGCTTTAATATTATCGCCACAGCGAATAATCGCGACAAGGGGGTCAATGACTTGTCTAGCGCCCTGAAACGCCGCTTTAATACTGTTGTCCTTCCTTTACCGAAAACCATCGAAGAGGAAGTCGAGATCGTTCAACAACGAGTCGCAAGCTTAGGACGTGCTTTAGAACTCCCGGTGCAAGCCCCCGCCTTAACTGAAGTCCGCCGGGTGGTGACGATTTTCCGCGAACTGCGTAGCGGTATCAGCGAAGATGGTAAAACTAAACTAAAATCTCCCAGTAGTACCCTGAGTACAGCTGAGGCAATTTCGGTGGTGAATAGTGGGTTAGCCCTAGCCGCCCATTTTGGCGATGGACACCTCAGCGCTAAGGATATTGCGTCTGGATTGGTGGGGGCTGTGGTTAAAGATCCGATTCAAGATACGTTAGTGTGGAACGAGTATCTCGAAACTGTGGTCAAAGAACGCAAAGGCTGGACAGACCTGTATCGTGCTTGCCGAGATGTTGGATCTTAGGATCAAGTTGTTTCAGTCGGCGACTCCTGTCGCTACCATTACCTGTAGTGCTTGAGCATAAGTGAGATGTTGCCCATAGAACCTTCTCCAGATTCCCCACCCTCATCGGATCAGTCATCTACTGACGCGGTGAGTTCTGATACGTCCGATTTTGCAGAGGGACATGTTCTCATTGTTCAAGATGACCGAGGACGACATCGGTTTGTTTTAGATGGTGAACTCTATTCCATTGGCAGAGACCATGATTGTGATATTCGTCTGTTCTCACAGTTTGTCTCCCGTCACCACGCCACGTTAATGCGAGTAGAGGGTGAGGATGGGCATGATGCCTATCGCATTGTTGATGGTAATCTCAAAGGGAAGTTAAGTTCTAATGGCTTGTTAATTAACGGTCAAAAGCACCAAAGCTATGAACTGCAAAATGAAGAGGAGATTGTCTTTGGTCCTAATGTGAAGGCGATTTACTACCGAGTGCGTCGGGATCAGGTGGAGGGTTAACTGGTCATTGGTCATTGGTCATTGGTCATTGGTCATTGGTCATTGGTCATTGGTCATTCGTCAGTGTTTGAGGACTATTTGCAGAACTTAATCTCAGTCTAAATAAGTCAAACCTTTTGGACATAAGGGTTCTGTTTTAATTTTCTCAAGTTTATTCGGTTTTTCCTGACAATGTTAAGTAAAGTAAACACCTGGAAACCTTTATCTTGTCGTGAGATGGCGAATGTAGTACGATCAGATTTTCGGTTAGCTTAAGATAATTTGGGGTTTTATTGACTTCTTTCAGGTATTTGTGTCTAACTGTCGCTTCAAACCCTAACTATTGGTTATATCGGACAGTCCTCAGGTCAGACAACAAAAATACTACATCTACCCCTCAATGACCTAATTTTGGCAACGAATTCTGTCGCGGAATTGACAAGAATAAGGTTGTATGCATTAGAAGCCAAAATCAGAACTATTGATGCTAAAAAAAAACGAATTAGCCCTTGACTTTTCGGTACATTTTAGGTACTTTTATATCATGGGAAAATGTGCCGTCCTATAGACCCCGATCAACCGTAATTCGTAGGGTGGGTTAGGCGGTAATTAATTCACAACACAAACCCTTTAATTGGCGCTTCGCCGTAACCCACCACCTTATTCGTGCCAACGGGTGAACTAAGGATGAGAATTCCTCAACGAAATAATGGATTTCCCGGTAACGATAGTGGGGCGAGTCGAGATAATTAATGGATTTCCTCGTAACGATAGTGGGGCGAGTCGAGATAATTAATGGATTTCCTCGTAACAATATGCAGCGACTCGCCCCTACAGCCCATACAGCGTCGATAGGAATAAATGTAATACTAAGTTGCGTTCAAAGATAGCAGATAGAGTAGATGGGGTGAGGGGGAGATGGGGTGAGGGAGAGATGGGGGAAAAAGAAAGTTCTACATTAGACTGCAACTTGGTATAAGGTCGAAAATTATCTCAATCTTAAATTGTCGCTTGGTGCTATATTTATAGCTTTACCAAGGCAGGTTAAGACATTTTCTACTGTTAAAAGTTCTTGGTTCCCGGTTCCCGGTTGGGATTAACTGATATCCTAACGTATCCTCGTAGTGCTATACCCTCAATAAAGGCGAGAGAGTGTATAGGAGATTGAAGGCGCGATCAGGAGATTGAAGGCGCGATCGCAACATTTCCCGCCAGATCGCAACATTCTCCTGCCATCCCCGATAACCCTGTTCTCATGTACGTAGATAACGGTTATTTTACGCCTTAAGATACAGTCTCATCTAAATCTTAAGAGTCATGGCAAGAACGGGTTTTTTTTCTTACAGTTAGATATAGTCAGTTTTACTGAATAGCTATCCCCATTGTCTCTAAACTTAGTTGTATCGAACCGCATCAAACAGATAGCCAGGTTCAACATAGATTTTGGGATTCAACGTGAGGTTGTAGGCAATAGACAGCAGCAAACCTGTCATGATTTCTTCTGCTGAGGCAAAAAAAGCAGGGGTGATTGGCGTTGGTGAGTCATTTGAAACCCTACTGCACGAACCGCCGTGATTCAACGCTTTAGTGAATGTTGGATTCGTTTCACCCTTAACAACGATTAAAGCTATCGCTATTTTAGACCCCTACCAACGGGATAAAACCTAATCTAACTCACATGGATATAACTTATGAATGCTACCTATAACTTCAACCTCGTTTTTCTTTCTATTGCTATTGCCATTATTGCGTCTTACACCGCACTCGATTTGGTGGGGCGAGTCACCGTGGCAAAAGGGCGAACTCGCCAGTTTTGGTTAGCTGGGGGGGCTGTGGCGATGGGGATTGGCATCTGGTCAATGCACTTTATCGGTATGTTGGCGTATAACCTGCCTATCCCGATATCATACAACCTTTCTCGTGTCTGGGTGTCAATGCTGGTGGGAATTCTGGGTTCTGGAGTGGCGTTGTGGCTAGGTTCTCGTCCTCATATAAGGTGGCTGCAACTATTCTTGGGTAGTGTATTTATGGGATTAGGGATTGCCGCGATGCATTATACGGGGATGATGGCAATGAAATTAGAAGCAATCGCCCATTATAACCTGACACTGGTGGCGGTTTCAATAGCGGTTGCGATCGCGGCGTCTTTTGTGGCGTTAGGGTTAGCGTTTCAATTGCGGCATATCCAGACTGATGCGAGAACCTTACCCAAGCTGGCGAGTTCGATTGTTATGGGTTTGGCGATTTCGGGGATGCATTATATAGGGGTGGCGGCGGTTCACTTCCAAACAACAGATTCCGTTGTTCTGCCTTCATCTTCAATGATTGATAACGTATTGCTGGCTCGATTTATCGGTGTGGCGACGTTGTTTATCTTAGCATTACCCCTAATTGTCTTCTTATTTGATCTACGCCTGAATGTGGAGAAGGCAAAAGCCGAAACCTTGCGCCAAAGTGAAGAACGGTTTCAGGCGTTGCTGCAAAATGCTTCTGATTTCATCACCGTGGTGACAGGCGAGGGGATGATTCGCTATACCAGTCCCTCCTTACCGCGTGTGTTGGGGTATGACACGGAGGAGTGGTTGGGTAAAACCATCGGGGAATTTGTCTTAAATGAAGATAATCCCATCGCTGATAGTCTGTTAACCCAAGCCCTGGATTCCCCCAACCGTAATGTAACAGTGGAACTGCGTGTACCTAACGTCTCAGGTGAGGTGCGCGAGTTTGAAGTCATCGCCAATAACCTGTTGCGTTTGCCGAGTGTGGCGGGGATTGTCCTCACCTATCACGATATTACCGACTGTAAGCAGACGTTTCAGGCACTGCAAGCGTCGGAACAGGAAGCTCATTCCCTTGCCCAAAGGGAAGCCTTACTCAATTATCTAGGGCGAGAGATTCGTAATTCTTTGGATGTGAATACGATTCTGGATACGGCTGTTTTCTCGGTTCGCAGCTTGTTAGATCTCGATCGCTGTCAATTCCTCTGGCGTACCCAAAACCAAGAAAAACTCAGTATTGCCATCACTCACGAGGCGCGAAAATCGAATTTACCCAGTCGGTTAGGGTACTACTCGAATCCCGAAGTCCTCTCTTTGATCCAATCCATCCAGGATTTAGAGATGATTCAGATTAATGATGTCACCAAAGACCCAGACTTGGATACCGCTCAACGGCAACTCCTAACTCGGTCTCAGGTTACAGCGCAACTGATTCTCCCCCTGAAAACGAATTCCGGTCAAATTGGTGCTTTAGTTTGTACCGATTATCGAGAACCCCATACCTGGAGTCAAAGTGAAGTCGAACTCCTGACGGCGGTTGTCGATCAACTGGCGATCGCGATCGACCAAGCCCAACTGTATGCCTCTGCCCATAGCACCGCAACGACGGCGACGGCGCAAGCGAAGGAATTGCAGCAAACCTTGCAGAAGTTACAACAAACTCAGGCGCAGTTGATTCAAAGTGAAAAGATGTCCAGCTTGGGTCAAATGATTGCCGGGATTACCCATGAACTGAATAATCCGGTGTCGTTTATCTATGGGAATATCAAACCCGCTAATCAATATGCTCAAGACTTGCTGCGGCTATTAAAGCTTTATCAGCAGTATTATCCAGAACCCCCGGCTGCTATTCAGGAACAAGCTGAAGCAATGAATCTGGAGTTTGTGATCCAAGATTTTCCCAAACTTTTAGGGTCTCTGAAAATGGGGGCGGTGCGTATCCGAGATTTGGTGAAATCTCTGCGTAATTTCTGCCGCTTGGATGAGGCGGATATCAAGTCGATTGATATCCATGAAGGAATTGAGAATACGTTATTGATTTTGGGTAATCGACTCAAAGCCAAGGAGACACATCCTCCGATTGAGATTATCAAACAGTATGGTCAATTGCCCCAGGTGGAGTGTTATGGCGGGCAATTAAATCAGGTGTTTATGAATCTCCTAGATAATGCGATTGATGCCCTGGATGATCAATCCCCGCCGTTACAAATCACGATTACCACTGAGGTCCTAGAAGAGACGGATCAGGTACGGATTCGGATTCAAGATACGGGTCCGGGTATCCCTGAGAACGTTAAAACTCATTTGTTTGACCCGTTTTTCACGACTAAACCCGTGGGTCAGGGTACGGGGTTAGGATTGTCGATTAGTTATCAAATTGTCGTGGAAACACACAAGGGTACATTACAGTGTTTCTCCCAACTTGGCGAAGGAACAGAGTTTTGTATCGATATTCCCATTTCTCAAACTCCAAGCCGAAAATCAGATATTTCAGTACCTCCCAAACGGGTACGTGAAACCTGTGAAGTTTAATTGTCATTGGTCATTGATCTTATGTCATTTATTTCTCATTGATCATGACATCATTCAAGTCAATCAATAGAATCTAGAGGTTGCATCCATGAAGATATTACTGTTTAGCCACAGCATACAATAGTTTAACCCAGCACACTCATTTAGAGTTGGCGTATCGGGGTGATCAGGTTTCGATTGAATTAGGCTTAAATGATCAGGTAATGATTGAAGCTGTGAAACTCTATCAGCCGGATTTAATTTGTCTATCTACTCCTCGACATTTTCCCCCTCATCCCCTAACCCCAACTCCGAACCGTGGGGAGAAGGGGAACAAGATTCACCAATGACGATCCTCCTATTTTATTTTGAAAGGGTATTAGTATAAGTGAAACTTTATAGTCTGTCGGTTAACCGTTTAAATCTGTCAAGTAAAGCAAATGATACGTTTTATGTTAAGGAATGTGAACAGCTAAAAAACAACTGGAAACCCTTATCTTGCCGTTGTGCGGGGACTGTAGTATGATTTATGAAGATAAATTAACCATGAGATATTGGGTTTATATTCGCTTTTATCAATATATTGAGTCAAAAAATCCTCTAATTGCTGATTCTGCCAACAATCTGGCAGTTTTAAGGATCAAGCACTACAAATATTACACGCCGATCTCAACGACACAATTTTGGCAACGCCATCGGTTGCTGATTTGACAAAAAAAACGCTATATGCAGGGGAGTCAGACGAAAACATGAGCATCCATATCTTTGGTATACGTCATCATGGACCCGGATGTGCGCGATCGCTCTGTCATTCTCTGCATCGTCTTAACCCGGATATCCTTTTGGTGGAAGGTCCCCCGGATGGGGATGGGATGCTCCCGTTAGTCACCCATCCCCAGATGCAACTGCCTGTAGCGTTATTGGTTTATAGACCCGACCAACCCCAACGGGCGGTTTATTATCCTTTTGCTATTTTTTCCCCAGAATGGCAAGGGATTGATTATGCCTTAACTCAAGGGATTCCGGTACGGTTTATGGATTTGCCTTTGGTGCATCAGTTGGCTGAGGGAGATGAGAGTTGTAGGGGTTTGGTCTCCAAACCCCATTTCATAGATGGGGGAGAGGATGAGATTTACTATGATCCTTTGGGTTATTTGGCAAGAATTGCTGGGTATAGTGATGGGGAACGCTGGTGGGAACAGTTAGTTGAACATCGCCAGGAGAGTACGGATGTATTTGAGGCGATTTTAGCGGCAATGACGGCGTTGCGCCAAGAGATACCCCCTAGAGATAACCCTAGGGAAGCGCAACGGGAAGCCTATATGCGGAAACAGATTCGGGCGGCGCAAAAAGAAGGATTTCAACGCATTGCTGTCGTCTGTGGTGCATGGCACGCTCCCGCTTTGGTGGATATGCCTGCGGCGAAAGCGGATAATGCGTTGCTGAAAGGATTGGCGAAAACGAAAGTTGAAGCCACTTGGATACCTTGGACTTATGGGCGACTGGCATTTAAGAGTGGCTATGGGGCGGGTGTTGAATCGCCGGGTTGGTATGGTCATTTGTGGGATTGTTATCAGGATGGGGGAGATGAGGGAGATGGGGAAGATGGGGAAGATGGGGGAGATGAGGGAGTTGATTCAACCCTGATTCAGGGCGGGTTTTGTACCAACGTTACTATCAATCGTGACCAGAAAGTCCCTAAACCCGCCCCTACACTATCAACAATCAACCATCAACAATCAGCGATCGCGATTCGGTGGTTGATTAAGGTGGCGCAGTTGTTGCGTCAGGAAGATTTAGATGCCTCATCTGCCCTTATGATTGAAGCGGTACGGTTAGCGGAATCTTTGGCAGCATTGCGCGATCGCTCGTTACCGGGTTTGCTTGAGTTAAATGAAGCCACGCAAACGGTTCTCTGTTTTGGCAGTGATCTGCCGATGGGTTTAATTCAGGATCAACTGATTGTGGGTGAACGATTGGGAGAGGTTCCTGATGATACGCCCATGGTTCCCTTACAACGAGATTTACAGCAGCAGCAGAAACGCTTACGCCTCCCCGCTAATCCCACCGAGAAACAGTATGAACTCGATTTACGCAAAACGAACGACTTAGCGCGATCGCATCTTCTCCATCGTCTCAATTTACTCGGTATTCCTTGGGGGATACGGCAATCGACAAGGGGGAAAGGAACCTTTAAAGAAGGATGGCGGCTGCAATGGCATCCGGAATTTGCGGTGAAACTGATTGAAGCCGGGATTTGGGGGAATACGATTGATACAGCGGCGACAGCATACACCCGAAATCAGGCACAACAGGCGCAAGCGTTACCCAGTCTGACTCAGTTAGTCGAAACTGTTTTATTGGCAAACTTACCTGATGCCTTACCGGAGGTGATGCATCGCCTGCAAACTGAAGCCACCCTTAACCGAGATGTCGCCCAATTAATGGAGGCGTTACTCCCATTGGCGCAGGTATTACGCTACGGAAATGTGCGCCAAACCGATACCCGGATGATTACCTCGGTGGTGGATGGGTTGGTGACGCGGATTTGTCTGGGTTTACCCCTGGCTTGTGCGTCTCTGGATGATGACGCGGCGCGACATATCGATCAGCGTATCCAACAGATGAATTACGCGATTTCTCTGTTAAATAATCAGGAGTATAAACAATCCTGGCAACAGGTGTTATTGCAACTGGCAGATCAAGCCAACCTGAATGGGTTACTCGCGGGTCGAAGTTGTCGATTATTATTAAATGCTGGGGTATTTAAGGGAAATGACGCCTCCCGTCGGTTAGAATTTGCTCTATCTCACGCCAGTGAACCCCCTCAAGCGGCGGCTTGGATAGAAGGGTTTTTGCAGGGGAGTGGATTGTTACTCGTACATGACCATACCTTGTGGCAGATAATTGATGATTGGATTACTCAGCTTCCGGGGGAAACCTTTACCGAGATATTACCCTTATTACGCCGCACCTTTGCCAGCTTTTCTACGGCTGAACGACGACAAATCGGTGAACGAGTTAAACGGGGAACCTCAGTTGAGACACCGGGGATAGGGGAAGAGGAATTGGATAGCGATCGCGCGAATGCAGTTTTACCAATTGTGGCGCAGTTATTAGGATTGAAATAGTAGGGGCGGGTTTAGGGAATCACGTTTCACTATTGATAATATCGTTAGTACAAAACCCGCCCAAATGACCAAATTGTGATGGTGTAGGGGCGGGTTTAGGGAATCACGTTTTACTATTGATGCTAACGTTGGTACAAAACCCGCCCTGACTCAGGGTTGAATCATCTCCCCCATCTTCCCCATCTCCCCTATCTCCCTATTCCCGATACATAAATAACTCGTCCTCAATGTGTTGCTGCACCTGAGTATTGAGATCATCACTGATCCTTAAACAATCCACCAATAATTGATTGGCGTCATAATAATCCCATAGCGATCGCCTCTGGTTTCTGCTAAACTGCCAATCATGTTCCCCTTGGTGATGTTGTCCCAGGAAAAAGCAGACTCGCTCGATCCAAGAGTGACGATGATTCGACCACCATTGGTTCAATATCTCCAGGTTAGATTGAAACTCAAACACCGGATGGAGTAAAGTGTTGAGCGATCGCGCTAATTGACCCAGACGCTCAGGATTAAGAGCGAGGTTAAACTTGAGACTATAATCCAGGGTAGCGTTAAGGATTAAAGCCCGATATAACGGTGGCGGAAACGACTCCTTGGGTAAATATTCCTTCGTTTTAAACGCTAACGCCTCCGGTAATGTAAACTCAACGTCCAATTTTTGGGGTAAGGATAAGCATGAGGGTAATTGCTGTAACGGTGGCGCTTCCAAAGGTTGATTAAGCCGATATGAATTGAGTGTTTGGACTAACGCCTGATCCAAAATTAAAGCCAGGGCAAAATCAAAGGCACGCACGGCGGCTGACTTGTGAGATAATGGGCTAGATTTGGAGCGATGATCTATCCAGTTCACGAATTGCCCTAACCGCTGATCCGGTATCAATAACTGATCCACCCCTTGTTTCATCGCCTGGATTAATCCTTCAGGGTGACGCAATCGGGTGACGGTGAATAAAAACACCTCCCGCCAGGATTGTTCGGTCAAGTGCGTCACTAATTCCGCGATCGCGTCGGGGTTTTGGGCTGTTTTCGTGGTAAACTCTCTAGCGGTGAGGTATTGCTGAATACTCCAATTCGCAAAGGAATAGAGTCGCCGCGATCGCTCTACCAATACTCCATGGTGACATTCAATCGCGTTTAAAATCCCTTGACTCTGTATTTGTAAGCCAACTGGATCAACGTCTTGATAATCTGGGAGTGTTTGCAGATAGTCACCAATATAGTGTTCCACCTGAGATTGAGCAAAGCAATACCGCTGTTGAGTAAAGGTAACAGACGCCACTTGATCCAACAACTTCAACCGATTCACCAAAGACAAGGGTTGTTCAGCGGAATCTCGCTCAACCCCTTTGCCATCATCCCATTTCTGGAGCAGAATATCCAATCCTTCCTGATAGAGTCTAGCCTGTTGGCGAGGAAAATGGGCTTGGGATTGGAAGACATGACAGATGAAACTGAGTAATAGAGGGGTTTTTGCCATGTCCTGAATCGTCCGGTTTTCCGGATACTCCAGTTGTACCCTAAACTCAGCCGCTTTCGCTAACCCCTTCTCCCAATTCACACCAGCCACCGCCACAAAGTACTTCTGGGCAAAATCGCTAATTTGAGTCAACGTCCAATCGGCGAGTTCCACCTCAGTAAATCGACCAAACCGATACAAATCCGCCCCAGTGCGACAGGTGATCACATAGCGATTTTTAGGATAACGATTACAGAACCACCGCAGTTTGTTAAAGAGGGAAAAACGCCTCGACGGGGAGACTTCATCCCAGCCATCTAGCAAAATCAGCAGTTTTCCCGCTTGGAGTAAGGTTTTCACCGTTTCCCCAGAGACACCGCGATCGCTAAAGTCTTGGCAGATATAATCCAGCAAACTCAGCGTATTGGCATCTTGCACCAAATCCCTCAATTCAATATAAATCGGCACCCGATCTGGGGCAAAGTTGCCGTGATTACACTGAGTCGCTACATACTGCAAAAACGTCGTTTTACCCGTTCCCGGTTTCCCCCATATAATCAGGTTGGTAAGTCTAGCCAATACCGCCATTGCCAACACTCGTTCCTGAGAGGTTCCATCCGGACTCAACTCATAAAACTGATCCCGATTCACCTGAAAATGTCGCCGCCAATCCGCCAAGTCGAACCAGCGTCGGTTGGGGATATCTTGCCAAACCTCTACATCAATATAAATATCCGCTAGGGAAATTGGTTGAGGCACATCCCATAATTGCACGGTATCCAATTGAGTCTCAATCTGATCCTGGCAGCAAGCACGAACCTCAGCCACTAAGGCGTTGAGTTCAACAGGCTGATTTGCCGCAGGATTCCTCGCCGGGGATAGCCTCTCGTCTGGAACCTGAGTCGCCACCTCTTGCCAGGATAAATCCAGTTGTCGGCAAATCTCAATGAAAATCCGTCGCTCAACGGGACGACCCGCAAAAAATTTACTGATGGATAGGCGAGTCTTCACGCCAACTTTTTTCGCCAGCACTTGATGAGTCCACTGTTTCCGCGCCATGGCTTCTTTGGCTTGGATGATACCCTGTGCATTTGCCGACAGCGATCGTTTACCCATATCATACCTCCACCGTTCTCAACTTCCGATTCCGCGATCGCATCCTGTTGGGGAGGTTCTGAAGAAACGGTAACACTGCTATACAATAATCCCTTTGTTGATGTTGAATGGACGCGACAAGGTGCATTTCAACATCCAATCTGGCTCTCCTAAACTGGGATGATTGAATTGGTAGTTGATGAACCTCAATTCGGTTATCGGATTGGCGCTAGTTATGTAGGTGATCTAGAAAAAACACGCCAAATCATACTAACTTATACATATTGATAATCAATCTCAACGCGATGTTGATAGATCACCCTATAGACTAGGATAAATCGGCTCGAACTGGAGTCTAGCATAAGTTTACCTAAAGTAGCACTTTGTTAAATCCATTAAAAAACAACCTAATAACTATTAAGTTATGTGAAAAAAAACAAATGCAAACGTTTTTAATTTAAATTCAACAAATTCAGAAAGAAAAAACAAACAAAAACCTTGACGAATTCTGGGGATCATGTAGTCTATAAAACAGAAAAGGATTACAAGCTTCCAAGCTTTTGAAAAATGAGAAGGTAGGTTTTCAGAAAATGGAACTCTTGCAACAGGTAAGACCGACTAACTCCCCTCCAACTAACTTGAGTCACTTAAAGTATGGATTTACCTATAAAATCTCCCAAGAGCTAGAAGAGCAGATGCTCCTGATCAAGATTTTCCTCAAACTCCTAGAAGATTCCCAGGGACACCTGAGCGACGATCAACAGTTAGAGTATCTGCAAATGATTCAAGACTCGGTACACCAGATGACTCAAGCCTTACACGAGGCGATCGAGGATTTTGTCGCCGAAACTACTTAACCTTTGCTTAACCAGTCCGCCGATAACATTGAGGGAGATAATCATGATATGAACTTAAAAACAGAACTGTCTTTAGAAATCTTATCCAAACTGGGATTAGCCTATTGGTTGGAAGTCATCACCGATCATCCTTGGTGTGTTTACTACTTTGGTCCCTTTGGCACAATCCAAGAAGCTGAATTATCCCAGTTCGGTTATCTGCAAGATATTCTCGAAGAAAGTGCCCATCTCATGAGTGTCACAATCAAACAAGTTTGTCCTCAAAACCTAACCCTTTTTGAAGATAGTCTGGATTGAGGTTTGGGGGAACCTGAGTCAGTTGTCTCTGAATGTATGGCATTGATTACTGTTTAAACATGAGGCAAGAGAGCCAAAAATACAGTGTTCTTTTGCCATTTTGATAACTCAACCATTTTTAATAAATCAACCCGTTTAAATTTTTGCCCAAATTCCCAAACAACTGGCTCAAGTTCTCCAAACAAGTCCGCCGTCGATTCAGGTAACTACCATTAGGGATGACCAGCTATCCAGTATAGACATGAGATACTGTGTCTATTCAAGGGAATTTTAGGCTTAAAATCAACGACTGAATCGCTGTGCTTGACTTGTGTTAAAACCTAAACACCCGAATCAATTTTGGAGTATAACCATGATCAAAAATTTGCCAGTTGAAAACCGCCTGTTGAAAGTAATCCAAGAAGAAATTGAAAACGCCTTAGACGCTTATCCAGACAAATTTTGCCGAATTTTTTTCACCTGTCCCAATCTACGCCAGGATTTACTATTCTACGTTTTGTGTAAACTATCGAATGATCCCCAGACTGTAGCTGTTGAACAAGGCAAAAAACTGTGCAGTAAGCATACGTTTCCCTATTATTCATTGGAAATGCGATTACACATGGAATCGTATATTCGTGAAGGCATGAATTATTTATTGTCAGATAGCTGCCACTGTCTCAACTAATTTTTAATCAACCCATTTTAATAAAATCATGAGAACCATCAACCATGCAGTATCAATCTGTCGTCATTGTGGTCACTATCAACCCCAAAAAGGCTGGGGAGGTTACTTGTCAACAGCTAGGCGTGGCTGTACAGGGAAAATGGAAAGCTTGTCCTTTAGCCATTTCCCCCTTTACCACTTATGCTGAACACCTTGATGGGGTGGACTGTGGCTTCATTCATCGATAATTGGTTCCTTCCTGTGGTATCACTTCCCATGCTTAATTCCTTACCGACTGAATACACCAATCGAATTCTCTGTTACTATACAAATACCAGCCAACAGATTCAGCTCATTCGGATCACTGATATTCCCAATTGGTACTTTGAACGGATTCTATTTCCCCAACAGCGCCTCCTGTTTGAAGCCATTCCCCACGCTCATTTAGAAGTCTATAAAAAGAGATTTGGTGTGGCGGATTTAGCGGCTACGATTCTGTGCGATTTTTTGCAAGTGCAACAGGAAACAGAAACGCCTTCTCCTTTATATCAGAGCGATCGAGGTTATCAAGTAAGCCGTTCGGCAGCCAAACCGTAATGTCAATCATAACGAAATCTTCGTAGTGCGAGCATCTTGCTCGCTACTAAGTCCTCTGATTCTCCATTACCGTCAATTCCCCCCGCATCACGGTAACCGCTTGTCCGCCCAAAATGACGCGATCGCTTCCGGTATAGCGTACCTTGACGACCCCTCCTCGATGGGAGGCTTGATAGGCTAAGAACTCATTTTTACGGATGCGATCGCGCCAGAAAGGTGCTAGACAACAATGGGCTGCACCCGTCACCGGATCTTCATCAATCCCTAACCCTGGTGCAAAGAAACGAGAAACAAAATCATACTCCGAACCCGAATCAGTCTGACTGGTAACCATAACATCAGATATCGGTAAAGTTTTGAGTAAGCCAAAATTGGGCTGTAGATGTCGCACCCTCTCTTCCGATTCCACTTCCACCAAATAGCCCAAAGAATTCTGCCAAACGGACTGAATCGGTACACCTAAGGCTGACGCAAGGTTTGGGGGGACGGTTGTGGGTTGGGAATGATTCACCGGGAAGTCTAACTCAATCCATTCACCCTGACGCTGGGCGATGAGTATGCCGCTTTTGGTATAAAAACGGGCGGGTTTCTCCGGGGACAGATGACCCTCTGACCACAAAACATGGGCGCTAGCTAAGGTAGCGTGACCACAAAGAGGGACTTCTACTGTCGGGGTAAACCAACGCAGATTAAACCCATCCTCTTGAGGAACCAAAAAGGCAGTTTCAGACAGATTCATCTCCTGTGCCACATTCTGCATCCAGCTATCCGGTTGGGGAGTCGGTAGAACACAGACAGCGGCTGGATTACCCGTAAATGGGGTACAGGTGAAGGCATCAACTTGAATGATTGGCTGGTTCATAGTTCCTCAATCTCTTCCCTAGTCAGTCCGGTTGCTGCTGTGATGGTATCAATATCAGTCCCTTGTTGTTTTAAGATTCTGGCTATGTTCGTCTTTTCCTGCTGTTTACCTTGCTCCATACCCTCCTTGAGTCCCTCTTCTAAACCCTCCAATCTTCCCTCTGAGCGAGAACTTTCTATTAGGCTAATTTCGTAGCGTCGATTCTCCATAAATCTCAGGTAGTTAGCTCTTTCTGCTTCACTCAAACTATCGACTAGTAATTTTTCCTTCGCTTCCGCTAACCCTTGGGCAGTAAATTCTTCTTTGATTTGGCTCTTTTTCAGGAAATATATCCATTCATCTAGGGTATCGGAAGCCACCTCGTTAAAGTTGTTGATTTTAATCACATAATACTCCGGGAAAATCTCATAAACATCTTGACTATTAAACAACTTCCGCTGATTAATTGATAGACCTAATTTATCATCTAAATGAAGCCCCCGAAACTCTAATGTCCCGTGGTAAATATAATCATCTCCCTGTCCCAAAGAAAAGTAGACGATATTCACTGAATAGACTTTTTTGACGTTCCCGTAGGGTTCTCCTTTTTCCAGAAAGTCGGTAATTAATCTGGATGTGCCGTAGAGCATCCGGTGAAAATAATCTTGCTCTGTACTGTTTTGCACTTCAATGAGAATTAATTCTCCCTGGTCATTTTTCGCGAGAATATCGACTCGATTTAGCTTGTCATCCTCGGCTTGTTGATTGCTTTCACCTTCGAGTATTGATTGAATCGTAATTGGTTTCCTCAACAACTCACTCAAGAAACCTGCCAAAACACCATAATTGGCTTTGTTTCTCAGTAATTTTTTAATCGCCCAATCAAATCGGATGTGTGTTTGGGGCATAACGGCATCGATGGGAACGTCTACTGCATCTATTTTGACAGATTTTGTCCTATGTTGATACATTGGATATCAAAAAGATAGAGTTGATAATTCTCAACACAATATACTGTAAAAGTATATAGGTGCAATCTTATCAAACCTCTATCACAAGCACAATCGTGAGGAATTATACCCAATAACGGGTCGTTCAAAAATCTCGACAACTAGCCTTGTAGCAATCTTGAGCATCATTTTTCTGATAGGTAATTCAAATAAATGTACAAAGACAAACCCAGTAACACAGCGCGTAAGGTAGCACTGAACATTGTCACTCTGGGCGCGAAGCCCGGAATGGAAAAGATACTGCCAGCCGGAATTGTCAACGCGACCGCAGATTTACTGGTAGCATCGGGTGCGGTTAGTGCCACTGCCGTTCAATGGTCTCGTTCCCGAAGAATGGTTTGGGTGTACGAGGCTTTTGACTTGTTAAACGTTGATCAATATATATATAGATGCGTTGATATTCATGTAGTAGCTACCTATTCCGTTCAAGACGAAGTCTGGAGTCTAGTGAGTTATGTAGGAAAAGTACAGGACTTGATGCAAAGCGAAGAACTGTTTTGAGGCTAGCATACAATGCCAAACTTCATTGAAGCGGCGATGATTGCCTAGTCAATCCTTACTACCTCACCCGTTCTAGCATAATAAATTCCTTACCTCTTACAATCACTTGGCTTGCCAGCTTGGAGCATAACTCTGACACGTTTCCCTGGCACCTCTGGCAATCTCGTCTTGGGGATTAGTCAAGACAGGATGATGACGAAGGCGATCGCAGAGAATTTCTAAGGAGGCTTGCCAATTAGCAGGAAATAAATGAATTTCACCGAATTTCTCAGTTATAACGTGTCTGCTGTCAGAACTAAATCCTAACACGCTTACTATACCTTCATTCTCAAAGTTTGCTATAGCTTTGCCTTTCATATCAAAGAGTTGTAAAGCAGTAGCGCGGAAACCAGGACTAAAATGCTCTTTAGCTATTGCGAACATTCTCCCATCGGGGCTAATGGCAGCAACATTAGCTTCTTTGTCGTTTGGGAATGAATCTAATTGTGTCCCTTGGAAGTTGAAAATCTCAATTTTGTCTGGTTTGATTACTATGAGCTTATTCTGTTTATGATTAGCGGCTGCAAACCAAACTTCACCCGACAGCTCAATTTTTCCTAATTGAGAATTTGTTTCTCTTTGATTGATTAGAATTAATTGTTGGAGAGTAGCAGGAGTACCTGGTGTTTCGCTTGAAGATGCTGAGATAGTTTCTACTGTTATCACTGTCTGACCATCGTACCCGAAAAACTTCTTGGGATATCGTTGCTGAGAAACAAATGGAGTGCTTTTACCATCTGTCTTAATTAGACTTTCGCTTTTCCCTTGAATTTCAATTGCTTCGTCTTGTTTCTTTAGATTTAACTGACGACCAACTAAATCCCAAACCTCTAACTGCTCATTGAATTGATTCCTAAAAAGACTAGCAACATCGTTAGGAAAATTTTCTACGCTCCACAGTCTAACTGTGCCATCACTACCTGCACTGACAAGATGCTTTTTATCGGAACTCATTGCCAAGGCATTCACCCTGCCTTTATGACCAATAAATGAAAATAAATCTCTCTCTTTCCATGAGATGAAGGTAACTAAATTACTACGATCACCCCGATCATTACCACCGCTAATAATCCTGTCAGTCTCAGAGTCTACTAAAACAGCGCGAGAACAGTCTTCATGTACTGTGAATCCTTCAGGAGTTCTAAAGTCACTATGAGATTTATCGAGTGTTTTAATCGTTATTGAATTACCCTCTGCCCATTCACCAATACAGATACTGAAGAAGATACGATTTTTAAAAGATATCGACTCAACTGGTTCTGCAGATCTTCCTTCCCATAAAACTTGGGTGGTCTCATTTAACAGATCATGTAATATTAATCCAGAATCATAGCCAATAGCTAATTGTTGTCCATCAGGGCTAAATGCGATAGATCTCGCTAATGGAGGATATACTTCGTAATCGTGATTCTGATCTACATTTTTATCTTCTAAAGTCAAAATATTTTGTTTCTTGCAATTTCTATTTCTTAGTTGTAATTGATGTATCTGATTGTTGGGACCTGCATTAACTAAAAAAGTTTCATTTTTAGGATTAAATTCCACTATTGTCTTAAGGTCAAGACCGTATATTGATTGATAATAAATGTTATCATCCTCGCTTGGAGAGTCACACACAAGAGAGTGATCTTCCAATCGACGAATTTTTACATTTCCATTGCTATCAGCACTTGCTAAAAATTGCCCCTTGTGACTAAATGCCACACTTGTAGCTGAAGAATCCTGAAAATTTTCTATGACTTCTTTTGAAAAGTCTAGAAGATCAATAAGTATTACCTTGCCATCTGCCCCAGCACTAGCGATTGTTTGACCATCAGGACTCATGGCAACAGATAAAACTTGTCCTTCATGTTCATTGAAAACATTTTCCTCTCTTGCTCTCTGAATACCATCCAACAAAACACTCTCTGTTGAACTCAAAAGATTTGTGTAGTGAGCTGCGCTTTGTCCTGCGACGTAGATGGATCTAACTGCTGCTTGAGTTGGGTCTGTGGTCAATAGATTTCTTGCCGTGGCAATATTTTCTCTCAATACTGTCTCTTGTCTTAATCGCTCAGAGCGCCACCAGAAACCTCCTAGTAAGACAGCAACACTGATCGCCGTTATCACCGTCAGTTGAGTTCTTCTAAGTTTTTCTTTTTCTAGCTGATCGCGCTTATCCCGACTTTGCTCTAAAAACTGATTGGCTGTTGGACTAAAACCACCAAGAACCTGATTAAAGGTTTGATTCTGCCTCAGTTCTAAAGCCTGCTCTAAGCGAGATCCCGACCACAAGTCCTCAGATGATGTTGTCTTTTGCCACTGAATCACATCATCATTTAAACGATTCCGCAGGGCGATCGCCTGACGGTTTTCCGCGATCCAAATATTCAGCGTTTTCCAAGAGGTAAGTAATACTTCATGGGCGATCTCGATTGTGCTGTCTTGAGACTCTTTTACCCGATTACTCACCAGCAGGTTTTGATTCACTAACTGAGTTAAAACAGTCTGCTCTAGCGGCTCACTAAATTCCGAGCGGTTAGCACGTCGTCGTACAGGTTTCCAGTCTGTTCCAGATTTTGTATCTGCACCAATATCAACTAACTTGAGACAAATTCTCCGGGTAGCGACTTGTTCGGCGTCAGACAAAGCACTGTAGATGCGATCAACATGCTGCTGAAGTGCGCCCCGCACCCCACCTAACTTGTGATAGTTGCTGAGATTGAGCGTCCGATCCTCAATGCTCTCAGTCTGAACTTCCATCTCCCAGAGCAAATTCAAGGTGTATTGCAACAGGGGTAAATATCCGGCTTGTCCCTGTACATCATCAATAATTTCCTTCACTAATCCTGATTCAAACACCACGCCATGATGAGCAGCAGGTTGCTCAATAGCTAGGCGTAACTCATCTGCTTGCAAATCAGCAATCATCGGACGATGCTTATCCGTCAGTTTAATCAGAGCCGGATAGGGACTCAAGCGATCTAGAAAGTCTGTCCGCATGGTTGCTACCAGTTTAACTGAGTGATCGCTCTTTTTACTTAGGGTATTCACAAGGTTGACTAACCCTTGGATAAAAACATTCCGCTTGTCTGATTCAGTAGTAGTAAATAACTCCTCAAACTGATCGATCAGGATAAACCAGTAGTCATCTTGATGTTTGAGCGATCGCACCACTTGAGTTAATGTTTCCGGCTTGACAAGACGAGCAAGCTGTGAATCTGATTGTTTATACCTGCCCAACAAACTGGCATAGAGTGAATCAAAGGGGTCTCGATCCGGCGTAAAGACTAGACTGACAAAATAACTGCCCCACTTTTGAGCCAACCAAGGAATTAAACCGGCTCGAATGACTGAAGACTTGCCACTTCCCGATGCTCCCAAAAGCAAAATCAGATTAGTTTGTTCTAGCTCGTTCACCAAGCCAGTAAGACATTGATCTCGCCCAAAAAACCGCTCCTTATCCTCTAACTCAAACGTTTTCAATCCCTTATAGGGTGATGTCGTAATGAGTGTCCGAGTCTTGATCTCTTCCACTGAGATCTGGATAATTTGCGTCTGATTGAACGTCACATTTTGACTATTGACCACAGATACATCGTGGATAGCCTGTTCACTACCGCCGTCACCGGGATTTAGGGGAACTTCCTGTATCATCAGACCACCATCCAAGCTTTCGCCACTAAACTAGCCACTTTAGTTACGGGTTCTGCTAGTTCTTCCACCCCTTCCAATCCTTTTTTCAAGGTTGAAATTGCTTGGCTGACTAAATCTTTATCAGGTTGTGCTTTTTCTACTTCTTTCTGGATAGTCTGGATCTTTTCCTCTGCCGCTTCTTTGACCAGAGGATTAAGTTTATCATGGCAGGCGATCGCCTGCTTCAACCTTTGTAACAGCTCCAGGGCTTCCTGCAAATCAGCATTTGGCAATGTTGCTTGAGCCTTGCTTTGGTTGATCTGGCTCCCCCCATCAGCTTGAAGTTGACTCAGATCAATATCACTACTTCCCGTAATATTGACTCCACTCATGCTTTGACTCTTCGCAGGACGTGTTGAGTCCGACGGGATAGTCGCTAAAACACTAGGGAGTTGCCCCTGTAATTCTAGCTTCTGTTCAGGAGTTAAAGTTTTGATGATGTCTAAAACATCACCGACACTGTAAGTAGGCATAGGTCAAGTAGGCATAGGTCAAAATCTTGGAAGCATTTACCGAAAAATAACTCATCTTCCTCTCAAAGACTTCTAGAGGGTGTATGCAACTTACTTTTTAAGGAAAAATGGTCTGCCCCGTGAATTGTTAAGCTTGGAGCTAGGATTTACAGCACTTTCTAACACAGTGTAGTCCAGTCACCAGGGAATAGTTTTTTCCTACTCTTGTGTTGGTGGATTATAAGCTGTCATGCATTTAAATTGGGTATTAGCAGCGAGCAAGATGCTCGCACTACAAGGATTTTGCCATTCTTGGCATTTATAAGGTTTAATTAAATGCCGAACAGATGAGCAAGTCGGAAAACGCTGTATTTAGAGCGGTGCTACTTATACTTATTATATTCTACCTCTTCAAAAATAGAGTAGCGTCGAGAATTAGCCACAGAATTAGTCCGTCAGTCAGTTGGAGACAGGAGATTTCCTCCAGCAAGCCCAACTCTATGCAGAAGCCGGAATTTGGCATGAGTCACTCGCTATCGCGCTACAATTACGTCATACTCATCCTGATGTGTTGGCAGGGCTTTTGCAATCTGTGGGGTTAGGACGTTTTGAGTGTTGAATGTAGAGATGTGCCATGGCGCGTCTTTCTGGCGCTTCTTTCTGGGGCGGTTTTACTCCTATCATTGTCTTCCCAGATGTGACGAAACCCGCCCTGACTTAATGTTAAGTTCTAGAATTAGTTAATTGTAAATATTCCTCAAGCCATGACGAATGACGATTGCCCATCAGCTTGCCGCTTGATGATGGGACTTTAATAATTTCTTTACAGTCTCGACAATTTCTTGGGGATGACAAGGCTTGGCTAAGTAAGCATCCGCGCCTTGCTTCATTCCCCAGTAGCGGTCAAAATCCTCTTTTTTCGCCGAACACATTAACACCGGAATATTCTCAGTCTCAGGTTCCGATTTCAGACGACGACAGACTTCATAGCCATTCATCCGGGGAAGGACAATATCCAAAATCACCAAATTTGGGTGAAATTGCTGAATTTTCTCCAGCGCCTCCACGCCATCCCCAGCCACAATCACTGTCAGCCCTACACGCTCAAGCAGCTTAGAGAGCAAATGTTGTTGGGTGAGATCGTCCTCTACGACTAACACTGTACTCATAACAACCTATACCTACTATGGCTCTCTAGCTTTTAGGTATTATAACATTTACTCTGAGCGGCAAAATATCGTCATAAGGCTGATTTCAGGTCACTCAAGTTCCGCAATCTGGCTGAATTTGGGAGTGCAGGGTGCAGGAATGATCGTGACGTACCCAGCACCGCTGTTCCTTCGCTTCTCTCAGGAGGATAAGGGAGATGGGGACGTTCCAGAGGTAGCCGACTACATCTGGAACCGTCACTCAGGCATCCGTTAAATAAACTTAAGATTACCGAATCGGCGGACAATTCAAATCAATTAAATATCCCCCTGCCTCAATCACAAAATCATCGAAATCATCATCATTGCCAACCTCTACCCGTCCTCCATCTTCCCAAGACACGCGACTTCCTGTAATATTACCCTTTCTTCCCCCGTCCAAACGACCATTAAACTGAGCCAAGTTTTGGGTCGAAACAATACGGCGTCGGGTTTGACCCGTAGGACTTACCGATTCAAGAAAGAAAACATAGCGGTTATTGGCTTTAAACATAAACTCGTTGAATTGATTTGATATCGTTCCCCCCTCAACTGTTCCGACAAAATCCGCTTGCGTCCCCAGATCGTTTTGACCACGAGAGGGTTGTATTGGCTGGTTTGTGCCAAAAGCATCATAGGGTTTGACTTCCTGAAACAGAATCGTTTCTTCTCCGGTTGTTTCATTCCGTACACCAAACGCGGCTTGGTATGATCCATGAGATTGCAGGAATTCAAATTCCACAATCGTATCCTCTGGGAATTGCACAGCCCGATTATCAAAGATATCCTGAGCTTGCACAGACGTTGCCAAGGTACTCATTAATCCAGTCGCGATCGCGCCAATGAACCAAGATTTGCTGTAGAGTTGTCTCATTGCGAATTATCCTTATTATCAAAACCCTGTTCTTGAGCGAAGCGAAGGATCAAAACTTAATCCTTTACCACGCCAACAGCGCCAGATTTGACCAAGAACATGTCGCCTCTAGTCCGGTATTCTGAATCATCTTTTAGCTGTAGTTCTCAGTGTTCTAACGCTGACAAGCAACAGGTACTGGTAACGTTAACATCATCATCGCGCACCCTAGCTTAATAACTACTATTATAAAGTGTTGCGATCAGTACAATATTCCACGGAAATATAAACACTTAAAGTTATAAACACTTAAAGTTGGCGACTCGCCCAACTTTTAATTCATAGGAGATTTTCTACTTAGGGTTTACTGCACAACTCCAAAACCATTATCTATCAAGGCTTTGAGTAACATGGAAATTGGATCATCTTCAAGGACATAAGGTAAAACTTTTTCATACCCTTACACCGCTATCAGGGAAAATGTATCATTGCTCTCTCAGCTTCCCCTGCTCCCTCAGCTTCCCCTGCTTCCCCTGCTCCCCCCGCTTCCCCCGCTTCCCCCGCCGCCAATCTGCCCCCAACAGGACGATGCCTACAAGCAGAGCTAATCAATGATAATAGTTTTTTATATTTGTGCTGTCGCTAAATTGGGTTAAATTATGAATAGAGACAAATAAACCACACATACGGAGCAAATCAAACCATGTATACCACCTACCAAAACGGACTGATCAATTCTACCCCTGTTGAAGCCAAGACAAACCCCATCACCCCTCCCACCTCGCCCCAACAACCCATCAAGCCACTGCAAACCATCAAGCAATGGTTAGAGAACATCGAAATTCACAACCCCACCAAAGCTAGATTCTTCTGCAAAATGATTCCCGCCCAATGTCCTTTTGAACGCGATATTTGCCTCTTTGGGCGTCGGGTTGCCCACATTCCTCCCTTGTGCAAACTCAATCCTTTCTACGACGAATTTGTTAGCCTTCGCTTTCGCGCCCTTTGCTACTTGGCTGACCAATGTGGGGAAGATATCAGTGCTTATTGTTAATCATTTGTCATTGGTCATTCGTCATTGGTTATTCGGGACTAGACATCCATAACTCGCTGCAAAAATGCCCACTTATCGGCAATTTCTTCAATAATCTTAGCCGTCGGTTTTCCCGCACCATGACCCGCCTTAGTTTCAATGCGAATTAAGACCGGATTATCCCCAGCATGTGCCGCTTGTAACGCTGCAGCAAACTTGAAACTATGGGCTGGAACCACGCGGTCATCGTGATCCGCCGTCGTAATTAATGTAGCTGGATAAGCCGTCCCTGGCTTGAGATTGTGTAACGGAGAATAGGCATAAAGCGCCTTAAATTCCTCCAGATTTTCCGGTGAACCAAAATCAGAACACCACGCCCAACCAATCGTAAACTTATGGAAGCGCAGCATATCCAGAACCCCAACTGAAGGAAGGGCAGCACGGAATAAATCGGGACGCTGAGTCATACAAGCCCCGACTAATAAACCGCCATTACTTCCGCCACCGATTGCTAGTTTTTGCGGGCGAGTATAGTTATTCTCAATTAACCATTCCGCTGCGGCAATAAAATCATCAAACACATTTTGCTTGTTCAGCTTTGTTCCCGCTTGATGCCAATCTTCGCCATACTCTCCACCGCCTCGGAGATTCGGAATCGCATACACGCCTCCCATCTCCATCCACACCAGATTACTAATTGAAAAGCTGGGAGTTAGGGAGATATTAAATCCACCGTAACCATAGAGATAGGTGGGATTATTGCCATCTAATGCCAACCCCTTTTTGTGGGTAATAAACATCGGCACTTGTGTCCCATCTTTACTCCGGTAGAACACTTGTCGCGTTTCGTATTGAGTCGGATCAAAGTCTACGGTCGGTTGGCGAAATAGGGAACGTTCCCCGGTTACCATATCGTAGCGGTAAATCGTGGCTGGGGTGGTGAAACTGGTAAATACATAGAAGGTTTCCGTATCATACCGCTTCCCGCCGAATCCCCCGGCTGAACCAATTCCCGGTAATTCCACTTCTCGGACAAAGGCACCATTGAGGTCAAAAATCTTAATCGAAGAACGGGCATCTTTGAGGTAATCGGCGACAAACTGGTTATTCAGAACACCGACATCTTCTAATGTTTCTTCAGATTGGGGAATCAGTTCTTGCCAGTTCTCGCGCCCTGGGTTATGAATATCAATGGCAATCACCCGACCTCGTGGTGCGTCTAAGTCAGTTTGAACCCAAAAGATTGACCCGTCATTGTCAATCAGACTGAAATTCGCTTCAAATTCTGAAATTAATTCGACGATAGGAGAGTCGGGAGTTTGTAAGTCTTTGTAGAAAACCAGATTCTTGGGATCAGTTCCTTGACTGACATAAATAATCAGATAATGTCCATCTTCTGTCACCGACCCATTAAACATCCATTCCTTCTGGTCAGGGCGATGGTAAATTAACAGATCATCGGATTGGTCTGTGCCGAGTTTGTGATAATAGAGTTTGTGATAATAATTAGCATCTTCTAATTTTGTGGCATCATTGGGTTCATCATAGCGGCTATAGAAAAAGCCTTGATTATCCGTTGTCCAGGATGCACCGGAAAACTTCACCCATTTAAGATGATCCGATAAATCGTCTCCCGTTTCCACATCCCGTACTTTCCATTCTTGCCAGTCGGAACCGGAGGTAGATAAACCATACGCCATGCGGTTCCCATCGTCACTAATCGCGATACCCGATAGGGCGATAGTCCCGTCTTCGGAGAGGGTATTGGGATCAATCAGGACTCTGGGTTCTCCATCCAGAGAGGTTAAGGTGTAGAGAACGCTTTGGTTCTGGAGTCCATCATTTTTGAAATAGAAGTAGCGATTCCCTTCTTTATAGGGAATGCCATATTTTTCGTAATTCCAGAGTTTGGTGATGCGCTGTTTCAGGGATTCCCGTTGGGGGATGTCTTCCAGATAGCCAAAGGTGACTTTATTTTGTGCTTCTACCCAGGCTTTGGTTTCGTCGGAGTCGGGATCTTCTAACCAGCGATAGGGATCAGCGACGTTCGTGCCATGATAGTCGTCTACTTGATCAGCTTGGCGGGTGGTGGGGTAGTTCAGAGGTTGGTGAGAAGATGGCATAGTCGGGAATATGAGGCAGTGTTTTCTAGGGTAGCACTCTTTGGGTAGGGGTTAGGAAGCGTGTGGAGGATGGGATGCGATCGCGTAAAGATTACCATAAGTTGTCATGCATTTAAATTGGGTATTAGTAGCGAGCTTTCCGGCTCGCATTACAAAGATTTCACCATTGTTAACATGAAGGTCTAAATGCCGAACAGTTTACCAGAACACAAGTAACGTAGTAACGTAGGGTGGGTTAGGCGGGATTTAAACGGAAGCGATAACCATTTAATGAACAATCCGCCGTAACCCACCGATGTTTGTTAAGGCTCTCCAGTATCACACAAGGGCATTGGAAAAATAACACAAGCATCTAAAACCTAACCGTTTGATATGTGGTGTTTCACGCTCCTCAGCCGTAAACTGCACAGAAGTCCTATGTTCTTTTGGCATGATTCTTGCGTAAGATAAGGCATTAGGTGGAAGTACCGAAGTACAGTATATAACCCTATTTTATAACGATACCACCAGATAATCGCAAGATCCGAAACAAAAGTTACGTTTGACAGAAATCTCTCACGTCTTTCACCTCAAACCCTAATGCCTCCGCCACTTGTTCCACACTCAACCTATTGCCTGTTTCCTGTTCCCTCAGCGAAGCTTAATGATTCAGGTGTAGAGAAAGATATGATCCCAGATGTAATCAATTAATCGTTTAGCATCATCTAAAGGCAGAACCTGACAACATCCTCGCTTATCTTTCGTCAATAACGGAATTTCCGGGAGACTTGCCGTATCTTTGCCATCTTGCATCAGTTTACCCCGGATCTTCTCTAAATTCTGAATTGGACCATTGATATCAAAATCAATCTTGGTGCCAAACTTATTATCCATCCAAGTTTCAATTCGGTTATCCAACTGGGCAGGAGTTAGGGAATTCTGGCTAATTAAAAGATGGTAATAAACTAGAATAATCTCTTTACATTCCTCCTCTTCCGCCGCATCAATTAAGGCATGAAATACGCTGGCATTATTTGCCATATTCTTAAAAAACAGGGTTTCGGTCACAGTTTGGCGGAATTTAATCTGCTTACTCTTATAATTGCTATACTGCTTATAGGCAAACCCCCCTAATGTCACCAGTAGCGATAACACAGCGACGAGGACGGGCATAATATCACGCACCTCCTCTTCACTTGCCTGAATCGTGTCCAGAACCGATGGTCCCATGGTAAAAAATAAAATAGCTGCAATCACAACAAGAAGTTTAGGCAGAACTCTCAAGATGACTGGAATAGCAGCGCCAATAGCCGGAACGATTAAGAAGAGGCGGTCTTTCCAGGTCATGCTAATTTTGATATTGGGGAAAAGGAGTTCCAAGTCAAACTTAGGGATATTCTTGTAAAAATAGAGATACATTTTCCCTGGTGTGAACTGGAGAGAATCTAGTTCATCGCCTTTGTGTTTGAAATAATCGGTGTCTTTGAATTTAATCAATAAAACAACTCGTTCAAAAAGATTTATTGTTTTGTCTTTTTTCTTTAAAAACTTTTTTACCTGAATTGTTTTTTCATAATCTCCGCGACAGTAGCAGACGAGTTGGTCAAATTCATCAAAATCAACATCAGTTTTCAGTTGAATTAAAGACTTTTCTTTAAAGGCGCGTTGTAAACTATTCGGAGAGAGGGGAACATAATTGGCGCGTTCAAGAATCGTCTGAAAGTCGGTCACCACATTCGCTTCGCGTTCGGCTAATTTATCGGGAGTGAGTTCAATCCTCGATTGAGTATCAGAATCCGGGTTGAACGCATCAGGGTTGAACGGATCATAATTATCCTTTAATCGTTCCAAATAGGCATGAAACTTAAAATGATAATAGGCGGAAAGTAAAGTACAGAAATCCCGAAACTGTTGCACCTTCTCGTTAGGTAACTGTCCATCGTCTATGCACAGTTCGATTAAATCGCTACGACGATAGGGAATAAACGCTTCTCGGTCTTGATAAGTCGCCATAAGTAGTCGGACAAAATTAAAGTTAACGGTTGAGATTAGGGAACAGGCAACAGGCAACAGGCAACAGTAAGGGTTTGAGGCTTGTTGACATTTCTTAGTACAGCGTACAAAATTGATGTTCAGGCACTTATTTCACAGACACAAACCCAGCACCAATTCCCCGTGATGGGTTGCGAAGCCTGATATTTTTAATCGGTACGGCTGAACAGGGTAACGGAGATGCCCAGCATCGGACTGTCCAGTTGGCTGGATAGACATACGTAACATCATTTACTTGGTCAGATACTAGATTAACGCTGGGTAAGGGAGGAGGTAAAATCAACCGCGATTGAGCATTATCCTGAATCAGACCAACAGTCGTCAAACCAAGTAAAAATAGGGAAGTCAACAGGATTGTTTGAGGTTGTTTTAGGGTATGAGTGAATCGAAACAGCGGCTGGGTCAATTTAGAGGGAATTTTCTCAAACAGACGTTTACCATATATCGCCCCAAATAAAGCTGGAATAAGCAGAAAATAGCCCAAGCCAAACCGGATTAAAGGACTTTGCAGCATAATAAAAGTAATGCCGAGTAATCCTAACATTAATATCCAAGCAGTTCCTAATTTGAGATGTTTTCTAAATTGTCTGAATATGGGAATAGAAAATAGAATAACAAAAATTGTAATAAACGCCATTATTTGAGACTTGATTGAGCCTTTTAACCATCGCCAAACACCTAACGCGATAGCCGTCAATCCCGACTCATCTGAATCCGAGAACACCCACCAAAAATTGATGGGTTTAGCTTCCTTCATGGCTTTCTCGATGGGAACTGACCACGGCAGGTCGAGGCACATAAAAGTTGAAGGATACAGGGGACATCCGGATGTCGTCAGGCTATATAAAACCATGGGTGATAGGATTAATAGAGTAATAGCACCGCCTGTCAAGAGCCGCTTAATTTGGAGTTTAAACTGATTACCCATCAGATAAAAAAGAAATCCTATGGGGAGCAGAGGTAGCGCCGAAAGCTTAACAGTTACGGCTCCGGCTGATAGAATTAGGGGAATGGTTCTGGCATCGACAAGAGGCGTTTTGGTATCATTATTCTGTAACGAAGATTGAGCGCTGTGGGAAATAACTAGAATTGACCAGGCTGTCACGCCAATAAGAAACGCTACGGTTACATCAGGGGAAAATGAGATGAGGATCGGTGAACCCGTAAACGCGGTTCCTGTATAAACGAGAATGGCAATAGCGGAAAATATTAATAAAAACCAGTCTGATAAGCGTCCTTTCCGGCTGACTATTTGGTTGAGGGTAATTAGAGATTGTAAAATAGCGATAAGGAAGACAAAACCATTGGTAATCGCACTGACTCGACTGCCAAAAATTGGCGATGTAAGTGGTGCGGCGAGAGCAAACCAAGAGGAGGTAAAGCCAAACTTGCCATGAATTAGTGCTAATCCATTAACCGCGCCAAATTGAGACATCCATCGCATAGAACCAAAGTGATAGAGTCCGGTGTCAAACCAGACTATTTTTTGACTGGTAAAAGCGGCAATAATTAATTCTAAGGTAATAAATCCAACGATAAGGCTGGGAGAAAGAATTGAGCGAAATGTCACCAGTTCACGCCGGGTGGGCTGAGACAGGAGAGATAGGGCGACTAAACCGAGGACAAGGACAAAGCCAACGGCGCTAGATAACGGTAAAATCAGAGAGGTTGCTAGCATAGAGACGCACAGGACAACGATTCCCAGCCAGACGGCGGCGATGAAGCGATCGCCTCTGCGATCAATGCGATCGGCTTGCAACCGATGCAAAATAGCTGTGCCAATTGAGAAACAAACACCAATCAGAAAAAGCCAGGTAATCATAAAATAAAGCATTCAGCACCTCTAGTCATGACTAGCGCGATCATCGCTATTTCTCATTGTTATCTACTTTACGCCCAAAAGGTACGTTATTAGACCGCGTGGATTGTAGCAATTTTATTGCTAGTGCCACATTGTTATAGGCTTCCAGATGACCGATGAGGGCGAGTCGATCAAATTAATAGGCTTCCCCATGCCAGATAATCCAGCGACCATTGGTGTCAACTTAAGCGCTAAAAGCAGGGGAAGCAGGGGAAGCAAGAGAATGTTCTTGCGGATTGCTCTTGCTCCTGTAATAGCTTAGGGAGAAGCAATACGATCAGTTTGTGTCGAACTGCTCGAAACAATAATTGGCAAGGATTGTGGCTTAAGTTGACAAAAATAAAGATGAGAATATCTGCATCTGAATCATATTTAACATTCATCAGTTTACCCCTGCCAGTATCGATTGACTTGATTTGTCCAGTACAAGGTCAAAATTCGTTTGGTTTTACCAATTTCATTTTAAATATCCTTCCAATTCTATAAAATTGCGCCGGATTCACATAGTATATAGTTTTGTATCCCATATATTGTACTTCAACTTGACGTGTATTTTGTAGTACAATAAGCTTAAAAAGGTTGCCAGCAGGGAGACACACAGGGCAACAATTCTCAGCCAGACGGCGGCGAAGCGATCGCTAATCAAGTTATGCTAATCAAGTTATAGCGTTAATTGCACCCTGTTTGGGACTATCTCCCCAAAAATTTGAACCATCAACCATGTAACAGGTAACCAGGAGGCTAGATGAAAACGATTTCCAAGATAACGTTGATTGCCTTCTTATGGATTACCGTTATCAACTCCGGAACATTGGGTGTCCTAGATACAGAACTCAGGTTGCAGATGGCTCATAGTTGGTGGACAGGAACCGAAGAAGTACAAGTTGCTCCCGATTATAAACCCAGAGGGCGAACCGACATCCGGTTAGGAGTCGTCGGCGTTGGGGGTAAGCGTTACATCGCCTATGAACCGGGACAGTCTATGCTGATGCTTCCGGGTGACTGGTTGGGAACTCAGCTTCATCAATGGTTCCCCATATTACCCGCCAAGGATTTTCGAGCTTTAGTTGTCAGTCTGTTAATTTTTATCCCTTTAAATGTGGCGGTTGTCGTCTCTTGTTTCTGGTTGCTCAGACTGTTTAACTTTGAAGAACAAATCGCGGGTTTAGCGAGTATTGCTTGGTTACTGGGGACAACAGTTTTGCATTACTCTCAAGTGCATCACCAGAATAATCAAGTCCTGCTGTTTGTCACTCTCGGTTACGCTAATGCACTGGCTTTTCTACTACGCCAAAATCCTCGTTTTCTGATCTGGAGTGGATTATCACTGGGGGCGGCTATGCTGATCCGGGTGACCAGTGCTATTCATGCGTTAACCGTCGTCTTGTTCTTATTCGGCTGTGCTGCTTATCAAAATCGGAATACGCGCAAAGTTCTCAAAGTTATCGGATTGTGGATTGTCGGTTTTATTCCCTTGGCGTTCCTCGGACGCCTTTTGGATTACATTCGCTATGGTAATTTTTTGACTCATGGACAAGGTTTACTATTGCATCAAATCAACCCCAAATCCAATTCGTCGAATGCCGCTAAAATTGGCATGCCTGATGAGTTTTCTAGCAATCGATATCCTGGACTCTGGGGCGTGTTTTTTTCACCAGCCAAAAGTTTTTTTATCTATGATCCATTATTACTACCGGGCTTGGTGTTAGCCATCAGATTTTGGCGGCGACTTTCTCCCTACCTACAGTGGTATCTGGTGACGGGAATCCTCAACTTAGGTATCCATATCATTCTCACCAGTCGTCTTGGTTTCTGGCACGGGGATAATGCTTGGGGGGCAAGGTATCATCTGACGTCTGTTCACCTATTACTTATTCCCCTGACTGGTCTGTTTATCCAGCATCTTCTATCGGCTAAAGGGGTAAAGGTGTGGCTACTACGGGGAATCTTCACATTAGCGATTCTATTCCAAATTGCGTCGGTGGCAATGCCGATGAACTTAGAAATTTATCAAGCTAGAGTGGGAATGCCGGGGTCTCGGCTTGAATTCCGCATCGGTCAGCGTTTGATTAATATCGTTTGTTTGAGCAACGGCTCATTGTCTAAGTTTTGTGTCAATAGTAATCCGGACAAGAGACCCTATTTAAACCATTTGAATCACCTCAACTTTCTCCCGTTTACTCTTCGCCAAGAGGCTGCCGATAATCCGGCTTTAGGTAAAGTTTCCCTAGTCTTATTGATTGTTTGGGGATTCGTATTAATTCTAGCTATTGGTACAACAGTATGGTTCTGTGGTTTTGGGTAAGCACCATTTAAGGGCAGGGCGGTTGAAATTGAAGTTATGAGAAAACTGTTCCCTGTTGCCTACCCTCACCACAATACTTATTCAGCAAACCCTACTTAGAAGGATTAGTACTTGCTGGAAACGGTTGCATCTCTAAGCCTTGAGTGGGAGCGCTCTGACGTTGGCTTCGGGCGTAGCGATCGCTGACATGACGGTTCACCATTCTATCGAGACGGATGAGAATTTTTTCTAATGTCAGACTGCGCTGTCCAAACAGAAGGCTTTTGGCTAGAGGTTTGACATAAGCTTTATGTCGGCGGAATCCTAGCTTTTTATATCGGCTTTGGAAGTAATGATCTTCAGTCAAGTCCCACTTTTCTCGGAAATGTTCCAGACTGGCTAAATCCCAAGCATCACTCCAGCGCAGCATAAAGAAGCCCAGGTCAGACCATTGCACAGGCGGTCCGGGAACATAGGTCACAATCACCTGTCGCTCTGCATAAATTTTGCCTCCAGCACGAGCCACCATCATGCAAAAATCGAGGTGTTCGCGAGTGCTGAACAAACCTTCATCAAGGGGACCCGTCTTTTCAAAGATGTCAGTGCGAGCCAACATACAGTGAAACTCTACGTAGTCACACTCTGCTCGTTGGAGGCGATCGCGCACGTCATCCACTCGTCTTTTAAAATGGCACTTGTGGTGAAAACGCCGTATTTGCTCCTCGCCAACCTGCTCCTCCTTGATCGAGATGCTTCCGCCAGGATTATGGATCATGTCATGAATTGGCGTGCCAATGCAGATTACGGGTCCAACCACTGCTGCTCCTGTCTCATTGGCACATTCGACTAATCCCTTCAGCCAACCGGGTGTGACAACAACATCATTGTCGATGAAAACAACATACTTTGTCTTGACCTGACGCAATCCTAAATTTCTGGATTGGTTAGGCGACAGGTAGCGATCGACTCGAATCCGCTGAAAATCCTTCTCCTGTGCTTTATCTGCCAAATATTGCTGGATATGCTGAGGCGAACCCCCATCGACATAAACCAAGTTAAAGGGAATTTCCGTATAGTCATAAATGCTCTCCAGGGATTCACGAGTATAGCTGAAACGCTCTCGTGGGGTAACAACCACTGTGACTTGCGGTTCGTTTGTACGTGCAGTTTCCATTTTTGAAGTCTCCTAACAATTGGATTGAGTAGAATTAGCGTTCACGTTTAGACAAGTTTAATTGCTCTTCAACGGTTCTGTTAACATTCGCACGGTAGATTCGCTTAGTCTGTGCCAAAAGGACTCAGTAACTTGACTGAGGGTATAAGTTGGATGAATCCGCAGCGCCAATAATACGCTCAAGAACGCTGCCCGTTTTTGATTCAGCTCGTAGGACTTAAGGGCGTGTTTGTAGACAAAATCAGCAAACATCTTTGGGTGCGCCTGAAAAATTGCACCATGCTTACGGAGCAGTTGATTAAAACTGACTTGACGCAGCGATGGATCGCGAGAAATACGTGAACCCTCATGGACGAACATTTGATAGGTGACAATCGGCAGACCAAGGAGCGAGCAAACTGGATTAAGTCTCAGGAAAATTTCAGTATGAACGCGAGAGTTGAATGATTCGTCATATCCACCAATACCTAAAAGCAACTCACGCTCCACCATTAAAGTTTGCTTCGAGAGAAAGGATTGCTCTGGCTCGATCTCTTCGAGGAAAAAATGCTTTCCGCGTGGCAGCGTCGGGGGAATCCGCCTCTGAGTCACGTTGCCATCGAGATCCACGACCTCCAAACCAGACAGCACCGCCACGGGTTGGGGAAGCGTTGTATTGGCAAGGGCTGTGAGTGAAACCTCTGCCATTTGGGGTAACAGTTGGTCGTCATCATCCAAGTAGGTGATGTAGCGTCCGCGAGCGGCTTTTGCCCCAGCATTGCGGGCGGCGGCTGTACCTCGGTTTTTAGGTAATCGCACCACTCGCAGTCGCGGATGCTCCGGTAAATTAACTGGCTCTGGCGAACCATCATCGACAACAACCACCTCAAAATCCTCTATCGTTTGAGCTAGCGCACTCCGAACCGCCCGTGGCAGTAGTTGAGGTCGGTTATAGGTGGGAATGATGATTGAAAATTTCAGTTTGTTGTCCATACGAATATGGCTTTTAGCGTCTTTACAGAGTAGGTCATAATTTTTAAGGGTTAGCAACCAAAATTAAAGGAAGTTCCTTAGGGTCTGGTTTGGGTTGATTCTCAAAGCCCAACCCATCGCCAGCAGGGCAGCTCGAAACTGCCTTTGTCGCCAGGAGTTTCGGGCATGCCGATAAACAAACTGAGCAAACTGGCGAGGATGGGATTCAAAGGCAACCCAATGCTTTTCAATTAAGCGGTGAAAGCTCTCCTGTCGCAGTTTCGGATTGCCTGATACGCGAGTACCACTGTGGCTGCGAAGTTGATACGTTACAGTAGGTATTCCAATTAAGGTACAGACGGGGTTGAGCCGTAAGAAAAACTCTGAGTGTACCCGGGAGCGAAACTGTTCATCCCACCCGCCAATCTGCAAGACTACGGCTCGTTCTACGACCAGGGTTTGCTTGGTGGCGTAGGATCGCCCAGCTTCGGGATCTTCGAGAAAAAAGTGGCTACCTTTCGGACAGAGTGTTGGTGGCACTCGAACCTTGATCACCTCTCCTTGATCGCTGACTTTTTCCAGCCCGGAAATGACACCTATCGGTGGGGTTGCCGAGGAGCGAGCGATCGCCGCCAGCGAAACCTCCGCCATCTGGGGCAGAAGGCGGTCATCGTCATCTAAGTAGGTCACCCAACGCCCTTGCGCTGCTTCAGTGCCGACATTACGGGCTCCAGACCCACCCCGCGACTGCTCTAGGCGAATCACCCGCAGCCGAGAGTCTTGGGGCAGTTGAGCCATCTGAGTCGAGGCATCATCCACGACAATGACCTCTAAATCGTCTAGGGTTTGTGCTAACGCACTGTTGACAGCATGGGGGAGCAAGTGAGGGCGATCGCGAGTTGGGATAATGATGCTGAGTAAAGGTTTCCTCATTGTCCAAGTCCTTGTGTGAGTGATGGCGTATCTTCAAGGGAAAATGTTGTCCCGTAGACCGATAATCCACAGTACTTGAGAATCGCTTCCACCCTTTTCTCGTATGACAGCGCTTGTGCTTTCTTGATCCCAGCGACTCGAAGCTGCTCAACCCTGGATTTGTCACTTAACAGACGACCAATCCCTTGAGCCAACGCTTCCGGATTATCAGGTTGGACGAATTCTACTTCCTCATCCGTTAACCAGTCTCTCAGGGCGAGGATATCTGTCGCCACGACTGGCGTTCCTGATGCCAAGTACTCACCCAGTTTCACTGGACTCGTCCAAGCCGCACTGGGATGATGTTGCGAAGGTGGAAGCAGTAATATGTCTGCATGCCAAAGAAAGTTGGGTACTTCGACTTGAGGCTTAAGTCCGTGAAAAATGACATTTTGTAATCTCAGTTCTTCTACTCGTTTCTGGTGTCGGTCAATGTCCTCTTGCCATCCCCCGACAAAATGGAAAATAACCTCCGGTAGCTTGGCTGCTGCTTCTAGCACAGTAGGGATACCCTTGTAATCATATAAGTGTCCCACATAAGCAACATTGGCACAATTTGCAGGATAAGGACTGTCTGGTAAGCAGTCTGGGCGCTGGTAAAGCTTGAGATCGACTGCATCGGGGAGTACAAGCAGCTTTTCCTTAGGCACACCTTGAGAATGGTAGTAATCAGCTAAACGATGGGAGATCGTCAGCCAAGCCAGGAAAGCGCGATGGTGGGTTCCTTTGACTAAACGAAAGAAGCGAGAATTAACGACTCCCACCCGTGAATGCTTTTCTGCAACAGTAGCCATGCCCAATTTACTACTTAACCAAGGAAAAAGGTAGCCACGAGCAAAAACCAAGTCGGGTCGGATTTGGAGTGCAGTTGGTAGAGTTAATAGCGCTGTCCGCCAATAGGTATCCGTACTCCAGCCCAGAATCTTACGAGGCAATTGCACCCAGCGTAGCGGTTCGGTTAACCCATAAATTTTGGCTAGCTTATCCGGGGAGACTCTACCCTCTGGGGGTTCGCGACAAACAACAATAACGTCATGCCCCAGTCGAGCAAGCCCCTGAGCCATCTTAATCGTATTAATCGCGTGAGCTTTTTGGGAGGAGGCTTCAAACACACAAGAAACCAGGATACGCATGGCTATCGGTCTTAAAAAAAGAAAACACGGCTAATGGCATTGAATATAGCAACGGTTAACCTTAGTCAACTCTGCTTAACGGCAAAAAAGATAATTTCATCCGGATTTAACCCATATTTATTTTTTGAGCCACCAAAATATTGGGGATATTTTGACCAAATGAATTCGTTAACTATAAATCCGACGCTTTGCAATCTTTGAATATAATCACGCCCATAGAGTCTGACATGATTGTACTGACCATAGGCTCGCTCTCGCTCCTCTGGACTAGATATTGATGGGTCTTCAAACGTCCTATCCAGAGTGAGAGAAATAGGCACCTGAAGAATCGCCCAGCCACCAGGGCGAAGCACTCTATACAGTTCAGACATCGCTACTCTATCCTCTGGCACATGTTCAAGGACGTGATTACAAAGAATGGCATCAAAAGATGCATCGGGATAATGGATATCGGTTATGTCCATCTGTTCCATAACACGAGACGGACTTGAATCGAGATCGGCAGTCAGATAATCTAAGTGGGAGAATTTGGCAATCAGTTTGGTCAGACGTTTCTCTGGAGCAACGTGTAGCAGCTTAGTTGGGCGTGAAAACAAGTCAGTTTGATATAAGAGAAACAGATAAATCAATCGTTCGCGATCTGAAGATTTACAGCAAGGACAGCGAGCATTCCGTTTCCTACCGCCAACAACATTTTTTTCAAATAGGATGGGAAAATTTTCACCTAATGGGTGCAAAGAACCAAGCCGAGCCTGACAAAGTGGACACTTATATCGGAATCCGAGATTTGCCAACTTTAGGCGTACTGATTCAAATCTCGATTGGCGAGGGATAGGAACAAAGAGCCAAAACAGAGTTTCGATTGTGCTTTGCATAGTCAGCTTCATGGAGGATTGCTATCTATTCTTTTTGGTGAATAATTGTTGAATCAAAGATTGTTTTACTTCAGATTGTCTGGGCTGAGGAACGGGTAAATGACTCACCCTGTATTCGTAACCCAACCTTTTAGCGATCGGCTCCACCTCTGCCTCAAACTCACTAATCTCTGAGGGAGTCCATGTCGCAATCGTAGGAACGCTAGATTTTGCATTGGGACGACGTAGCGCCAATTCTTCATAGATTTCCTGTGAAACCATAGACTGGAAGCCAAAAAATTGAGCAATTTCTAGATAGCGGCTATAGGATAAGTGTTCCAGCTTTTCTATCCGCCAGTGGGTTTCTGGTATGCTTTCAAACTGTTCCATAATTTTGGCATTGAGTGCATTCCAGTACCAAGCAATCTTTCCCACTCGGCTCATTTGGTTCCATTGCCGGAATTTGTCCCCAGAGGGCATAATTCGACCGAGAACGTGATGAAAATTATGGCAGTAGTCTTGATAGCCTGGTGCTAAGTCAGGATTCGCTCTCACTGCGGGTTTTTCATACCATCCTTTACGCAAATAAGAGTTAACGACTCGCTCTGGGCTACGCACTAAAAGAAGAAACTTGGATTCAAAGCGATTATAGAGTTCTAGCAGTGAGAGGGAAAGGTGAGCGCTTGCTTCAAAAGAAAAGAGATGATTTTCTAAGTCTTGTTTAATTTCACCTTCTTTTGTCTGCAAAAAACCCTCGTGATCTACAGGCAAATCATACCATTTACAGTAGCGATGAAATGTTTCATTTAACGGATTCCGTTCATGAACGGATGAAACGCTTGATTCTTGATCTATAATTTTGGCAATAAATTTAGTGCCGCAGCGCCCCGTACCAATAGCAAAACCGATTCGCTCTTGACTATTTTTTCTTGGCAATAAATTATTCATTGGTTGGCTTAAGTTGTTTTAGTTTTGAATTTTATTGTTTTTAGATGATGCAACAGATACTTCATTAACAGATTAGCCCGTTCTAAGACGCCTACTTGACTTAATGAAATCAGACGCCAACACTCAAGAGGTTTAAAACCTGATTCATCCTGTATCCATTTTTCAAATCTTTTCTTATGAATCTTTTTAATCGATAAATCATCACCTTGATAAATTTCTAAAACTTTTTGATTAAATAAGCAATAATTTTCCGTTACTTTTCTATGTATAGACCGACTTTGATGAAGTCTCTTGGCGATAACTTTTTTTCTCCAGTATCCCACTGATCCCAAGGTGTTTGCAGTTAGAAAAAATGCTTTATCATGTTTGGCTCCAGTATCTGTAGGAAAATTGATGTTATATTTTCCCATCAAAAAGCGATTAACAAGTACTCCTGAGGCTTTACCGCCTATACCTTCCTCAACAAAATACTTTAGGTACTCTCCCTTAGCAAAAACTTTCAGATTCTCTTTAATATCAATTAAATCGGGTACAGTTATAGGAAGATCGATGAGTTTGTTTAACTTGTCCTCATTTTTAAACTTGAACGCATGAACATAAACTCCAAATACATCAATATCAATATTATCCAGATAGTTGACTAGAGATAGATAAGTATTAATAGAGGTGGGGAGAAACCGATCATCATCATGCATAATAACGACATACTTAGTAGACGAATTACTCAACACGATATTGAAATTTTCGGCTTGGGATATACTAAATTCCGTATGTACATAGTTTATCTTTAAACGTTCAGCATATTCTTTGACTACCTTAGCTGTATCCTCGGGTCGATCACTGTTATCAGATACAACCACTGGTAAATCGGCTTGATATTTTTCAATGTCACTTAGTAATTCTGCCAACATCAAAGGACGATTTTTTGTCGGGATTCCAATCGTTAGTTTTGCCGTTGTTTTTGACATCATTTTTTCTTAGTGTCTTGTATTAGTTTGAACTTACTCCGCCATTTTTTATTATTTTATTAAACAGTTATATATTTTTTACTACCCATTCTTTGTCTTGATAATATAAATTCCGACTCATCAGTAAATTAACATCCTCCGATTCCTCAACCTTAAACCTAAAATTTTGAATGATATCAAAACAGTATTGAGGCTTCTTCACCAAATAAATTTCCATACTGTATGTGCTTGGTTTTAAATTACAAGATGACATTTTAATTTGTATTTCCGTATTTCCTGTCTCTAGACTAAACAAATTGTTATCATAATCACTATTAAGATCGAGAATAATTTCATTTTCTCGAGCCATGTCACAAACTTTACATTTAAGGTAAACATCGTCAAACTTACGATGCACTCTACAGCCAACACAAAAATAAGCAGGTTTTCCAGTTTGAGGAAAATCTATGATATCATTGCCTTCGCCTCTAAAGCAAAGATAAGTAATATCAATCCCTCCACTTTCTGTCTCATCTTTCTCTGGCAAAACCACCTTCCCTTTTGAATATTCAATTCCCTTGATCATCAAATCTTCTTCATACTGTTTGATGATCAAATTCGTTTCCCCTTTCAAAACCACTTTTCCCTGAGAAAGGTAAACGGCTGAGTCACATATAGATAAAATTGCCGCTGGTTTATGGTTCACCAATATAAAAGATGTTCCCTTTTCCCGAATCTCTGCTAGCCTGCGACCACATTTTGCTCGAAACTTTATATCCCCTACAGCCAACACTTCGTCAAGCAACAAAATATCCGGATCTACATGAATTGCACTGGCAAACCCTAACCGTGCTGCCATACCCGAACTATAAGTTTGTACGGGTGCATCAATGGCATCCCCAATTTCGGCAAAATCTACTACCGCATCAAATCGCTCCTCAATTTCTGTTTTAGACAACCCCAAAATTGCCATATTGGCATAGATATTTTCTCTTCCTGTCAGAATTGGATTAAATCCGGCTCCCAAAGCAATGAGCGGAGCCACCCGTCCCTTAACCTTGATCAAGCCAGTGTCTGGCTTAATCAAACCACTAATAATCCGTAGCAGCGTACTCTTCCCCGCACCATTAGCGCCAACTAAACCTAGCGCCTCGCCTCGCCGTAACTGAAAACTAACATCTTTTAACGCCCAAAACTCAGAAGGACGTAACACTTCACTCTGGCGCCGTCCTCCGACTAAATCAGTGGTGATATCTTGCACGCCATAGAATAATGACCGCTTTAAGTCGCGACAAAACTTCTTAGAAACCCCATCTACCGAAATGACGACCTCATTGTCGCCCGGTTGATTGGCACTATCTTTATCTGTACTTTCACTAATTGTTCTATTCATTAAAAACTTACCGTCTTCAGAATCATAAGTCATTGAGTAGCCTCTGTATAGCCTCGTACAGTAGTTTACTCTTTTTCAAATCAGAGAGCAAACACCAGATAATTATAAACACCAATCCTCGAAAGCCAGTCCAGTATAGTCTCTCAAACGATTGATATCGGGTCGGAGATAGTCGATTAATTCAGCTTCCAAAGTCTTGTCCAATGTTGGTCGTTGAACTTTTTGGGAAAACGGAAAGTACAATAATGTTTTGGCTTTTTCTCTAATCGGGCGGGGCAGGTGTTCAATTGTCTCTCCTAGTGGACTTTTTTCTAAAGACTTTCCCAGGGCGTTGTTGCGTCTCTTATTGCTAGAATTATGATGAATACGCGATAATTTATGATCGTAAAATGAATTATCTACCTCTAAAAAAGTGAATAGTTTTTGCATAATTTTTTGAGGCTTATTATACAAATCTTCACTCGTCATGATGAAAATATTAGATTTAGCGAAATAGTTTAAATATTGCTCTAGTTGCATATAATAGAGGCAACGACGTGTATAGCGACTCGATTCTATATTCCTCAAAGCATCTGATAGACTTCTATTTTCTAAACCAGCACTGTACCAGTGCATGTAATGAGAAATTATTCTCTTAATTGGATCTCGCAGAATATAGACAATTTTTACCTCCGGGACGATAGAGTGCATCCTTTTTGGCACTTGAGCATACCGAGGATAGTCTGTGTAATTGGGGGATGATTCTCCATAAATCTTTGCTTCACCGACAAAATTTTTCTTATACCATTCAACACCTCGTTCCCAGTTGCGTTGAGCAATAAAAAAATCCAACTCTTTCTCTCGACACATATAAATTTGTGGATGGAGAGATAAGTAGTAATGCAAGCTGCTTGTCCCGCCTTTTTGTGTGCCAATAACAATTAAATTTGGTAAATTTCCCGTTCTTTGTTTTAGCATTTGTCAAGTTTTTAGTGTAAGTCAGCAGAAAGCAGATTGTCCAGTTCAGTTAACCCTGTAGGCAAGTTGCTTATCCTTCAGATCAATTAGAACTTGGCATCATGACTAAAAAAACTAATAAATATCCCTATACTCATTGAACGGTAGAACTAAGCTTGTTTGAGACAATGCAATTTCATAAACTCATAAATCTCTATATCAGGTTGACAAAGCTCTTGAATTACCTTCAATATATTAGGTTCAACAAAAGGCTGAACAACAGGATTTTTGTTTTGATGAGGAATTCTCAGCGTTAATCCGAACCGCTGTTTAAACTGGGCTTTAAATTCTTTTAAATCTTCTAAAATGCCAACACAATCAAATTTCAAAATATTTTGCTTGGCAATTTCAACTCGTTGGGAAAGCTTACTCAAATTATAGTCGCGCTCGATGGGGAATCCCGAAAAATAGTTGATATATAAGTGTCCCCGCCTAATCCCTCTACGAGTTTTCAGAAAATCCAAAAGACTCTGTTCGACATAAGAATGGTCTCCTTTGACTTTACTAGCATCAAAAAAATAGTTAGATATATATCGTTTGACTGGATCTCGAAGCAGCGTCACATAAGCATAGTTTTTTGAATAACGTTCCCAAATTTGTTGATTAAAGTGAGCGTGTCCGGAAATATATGAAACATCTCGATTCATGGCATCTAAGATAAAGCTATCTCGCAATAGGTATGTTCCTCTTTCAACAGCAGGAACAGACTGATAAAGCAATTTTGCCATCGCTTTCGTTCGGATTGGATCAAGGATATAACTCTGGCGACCATAATGTCTTTGGATGGCTGAATTTACCGAAGTTCCACCTGTCTTGGGAACATGCATGAAAAAAATTCGGGGTTTTTTAGAAAAGATATGAGGCGACATAATCAAACATACGGGTAGTCCTGGAGAAGTCGTATTGATGTATCTTCTGCCTTGTCAATCGCAGCGCGATCGCTCGTTATTGGCGGACGTAGAAAAAACTTTGACCAGCACGCTCTATTTCCAAGAAGCCCTGATTTCGCAATTGTCGGCGTAGTGCATTGACGCGGGAAATCCCTAGTACATTGGGATGCATCTCGACGAGAAGTTTACGAACGGTAGAGAGATCCGCGAAGCTCAACAGTTCACCTTCGCTACCTTGAACATCCATAATCAAAACCGTCGGTTGGATGCGCTGGATCTCATCGTTGAGAGGCTCAACAGGTACTTCGCAAGCTGTGGTTTCTTGTTGAGCTTCGAGTTTATAGGCTGACGAACGGGCAAAGTGTTCAGAAACATAAAACGTGCAGGTATCAGCCGTCCGACCGAGCATACACATTTTTAGGTGTGGGTTCACCTCATTGAGGGCGTAGTTATCACGGATTAAAGACTCCAGGAAGGGATTAGCTTCGTAGGAATGAACGCGATCGCCGCCGATTTTCAAGGCGCAGGCGGTTGCCAACATGCCAATTCCACCGCCGAGTTCCATCACAATATCGTCAGGCTCTAGCCGAGAGATTACCAAGTGACGTTCGTGTCGAGTGTGGCGCCCCGATAGGAGCTTTCGCACTTGAAAGGCTGACATTTTCGGATCGATACGCATGCGGATACCCTCTACCGTGACGACCGAGCCATACATCTGGGAAGATATTGTTTCTTCTGGTAGGGGTCGCTGGCGGCGATAAGCTGTTTGTAGGTTGTGATAGAGCGACGGTGTTGCCGACTCCCAAGCGGTAAGAAACTGCCACCATAGCCGTTTTCCTTGTTTGCTTTGTTGTCGCCGAAGATGGCGCATCAGTAGAGCGGCATCCCACCAGTAAGAACGTAACGTATGATAGATAGTCATCTTTTCTTATTCTCTTAATGTTTGTTTTATTACAATCTTATGCGTTTTCCACGGCGCTGCTATTTAATTGCCAAAAAGCCTTCAAAGCAAAGGTGCTTAAATACCGTCATGATATCCACAAAGCCCGCCCGCTGCATCAAGTCAATATTTCCCTGAGTGGAAAAGGGTTCGAGTATACCCTTTAAACTACGACTCTTATTGACAATCTCTTGCTCAGTAAATCCCTGCTGTAATTTGAAATCTACGTAGAGTGACGACATCATATCCTGAAAGCGAGCATCAGGAGCCCGCACTTTTTCAAACAGGAGAAATCCACCACCCCAGTTCAAGCTGTTGTAAATTTTATTGAACAATAGCTGCCGAACGGCGGGTTGGACAAACTGAATGGTATAGTAAGCAACAATCAAATCAGCCGGCTCCAGCTCCGCATCGATAATGTCAGCCTCTCGGATTTCAACCCGGGGTAAATTCGAGGTTTTGCGCTTTGCCGCTTCCACCATTGCTGGTTCAATTTCCAGACCGATAAAAGAGACATGGCGATCGCTATTCGCTTCAGCCATCTTTCTCGTGAGTTCGCCTGTCGAACAGCCCAGTTCATACACTCTCGAACCTGGACGGATAAAAAAATCAGACAGCGCCACCACAATTCCGTGACCTTGTTGATACTGGGGAACTGAGCGACCAACATGGTTATCGAAGGTTTCCGGTACGCTACCACCGAAAGACCAACGAGCATTTGCTACAGATATAGTATCACCAACTTCAGACATAATAGACCTCTTCCGTGAATCAATAATTTCAATTAAATTATTCTAACTTATTCCTCATCTCCTAACGTTCAAATGTATACCCTTCCAGGAACGGAAATAAATGAATTTTGTTTTCAATCTCTTGCTTTAAATCTACAGTCCACTCTATTTTATGCCGACTTTTCTTCGGTGATTCAAAAACGATACTGGCACAGGCATCTAAATAACTTGATGATGGCTCTACTCCCAACCAGAGACACAAGTTACGCAGTTGCGCTTTGGGATCGCTGACAAAATCTTCGTGACGCAGATCAAATACATCTCCTGAATCCGCCATTTCTTTCACCTTCATAACGGATTCACAAACCCGGAAATAGCGATCTGTAGTTGCCTGAAGATCTAACGAATTATGCTGGGCGTTCTTCTGGGCTTTCTTGAGCGCCATTGTTGCTATATTATCAAACGGATTGCGGACAACGTGAATAAATCGTACTGGTACTTTGACCACATCTCGAAGCTTCTGAAGTAACTCTGGGTTAGCCGCCAGGTTATTAACTGTAAACTCGCCATGCTTATTACCAATAACCCGAATCTTTTTAAAAGAACCCTGCCATTGATCGGGCACATCGTAGGTATACCCACCCCCGCGCATCCAAGAATGTCCTCTAATTCTAGTCATTTGAAACAGGAGATAATATAGGGCATCTCGCTCAAAGCCAGCCTGAACATATTTAACAGCACGCAGTTCATGAGCCATGACAATATTGGGGTGTGCATCAAGTAAAGCGGCGACGATACTATGTCCGCTTCGAGAATAGCCGATAAACGTGCAGTAGGTTTCTATATCTGTGAACCAGTGAGCGAATTTCTGCCTTGTTCCCAGAGTGGCTAAATGAGCTAGACTCAATTGAATGGGTAAAGGGAGTTTTTTACGTTTTTTCAGTAGAAGTCTTAATAACATTAAAATTTATCCGTAGTTTTATTATTATAAAATTATACCGAATCGGACTAGCATTGGCTTAATTAATCTTCTCTGGGTTGACTACCCTCCAGCTTCGAGGTTGATAGAACATGCAACGACTAGTATTCTTCCTGGAGTCTACCCGGAATCTAAAAGAGCGCACAATATCAAAGGAACGCACTCCCTGCTTGACATAGATTTTGGCACTGTAAACCCCCGGTATTAGACAGCAGTAGGGCATATACATTTGTAGTTCAAACTGTCCAGCAGGCACATCCAATGTGGCATTATCATTGACAGACGTAAGGTTGAGAATGCGATTACTTTCTCCCGATAAAGAGGTCACTAGAACACCGAGATTAACTGAACTAATATCTTCGTAAGCTCGGCATTTGACACAAAAAGAAGCAGGTTCTCCTGTCGAAGGAAATTCTATTATATTGTCCTGTTCATCCCGAAAAAACAGTGCTAAAATATCTAGACCTATACTTTGATGTTTAGGTTTTTCGGGTAAGGTCATCATCCCCGGAACCGGGCTAGTTCCAGATAAGGATAGATCCTTTTCATACTGATGAATCACCGATTCTGTTTCTCCCGCCAGCACTAATTGACCCTTTCGCAAATAGATAGAGTTTTCGCAAACATTCAAAACTGTGTATGGGTTGTGGGAAACTAAAATAAAGGCAGTGCCATTTTCTTTTAACTTAGCCAGCCGATGATGGCACTTCATTTTGAATTTTACGTCCCCAACCGCCAACACTTCATCAATCAATAAAATTTCGGGTTCAACGTGAATAGCACAGGCAAAACCTAATCGCGCCGCCATACCAGAACTGTAGGTTTGCACAGGCGCATCGATAGCATCTTGAATTTCGGCAAACTCAACCACATCTTCAAACTTTTCTTCTATTTCCTGGGTTGATAAACCTAAAATTGCCATATTGGCATAAATGTTTTCTCGTCCTGTTAAAATTGGATTAAACCCAGCCCCTAACGCAATTAAAGGAGCGATTCGCCCTCGAACTCTGACGGAACCTGTATCGGGTTTGATCAGACCACTCAGAATGCGTAATAAAGTACTTTTTCCTGCACCATTCGCCCCCACTAGACCGAGTGCTTCTCCGCGCCGTAGCTGGAAGCTAACGTTATCTAGCGCCCAAAATTCTCCGGTTCGTAGCGTGTTACTCTGGCGACATCTACCGGTTAAGTCGGTGAAGATATCACCAACCCCATAAAACAAAGATCGCTTCAAATCTCGACAAAACTTTTTCGACACTCCATTGACATAAATTACCCCATCTGAGTCGGGAATGAAGGAAGATGAACTGTTTTGTATCAATGATTTTTCGACGGTCTGTGCTTCATCAAGAGTCATTTTCTTTTACTTGCCTTATTTTTTCTTGAGATCCAATTTGGAGTTTTTCACTAACTCAATTAAGAGCATGGGGATAAATCTCTTCTGCCTTCCTTCAGTCATGAGCTTACCCTTTCTATAACATACGGAAGCGCAATCCGGAAAGCAATCCAGGTGAGAAGCAAACCAATCCACGTTAAGATACTGACGACCCAAAAGTTTACGGGTTCGGTAATAATGCCAGTTGTGGCTAACTCTCGTGTGGTTACCAATAAGGGAGTAACCGGATTGAGTTGAACGAAAAAACCAAATAAACCTGATTCAGGAACGGAATAGACAACTGGGGTGAGAAATAGCCAGAAGCCTGTCACCATTGTTAATCCCTTTTGCACATCTTGGTAAAGCACTCCTAAGGGAGACAGCAATGTCCCGAAAAGAGTACCCAACATAATTAAATGAATAAGAGCAACTGGAGCTATGATTAATGTCCAACTCACGGAAATGCGATACCAAATAAATAGCCCGATAATCAAAACTAATTTAATCATAAAGTTAAAGAAAACCTCTCCAACTTTAGCTAAGATAACCGCTTCGCGGGGAAAATTAACACGGGCAAGCATTGGCTTTGCCTTGGTTACCGCCTCGACTGGACCATTCAACGATTCAACAAAGGTTTGCCACAAGGCAGTACTGAACATGACATAGGCAGGATAAGGAAAATCGGTTTGACCGACATTGACAATGTTGGCTTCACTTGCCAGGGTAAATCCGACTGCCATGGCGATGGGAGGAATAAATGCCCAAGCAATTCCCAAGACTGACTGACGATACTTAGCGCTGATATCGCGCACCATTAGCCGCCACGCTAACTCGCGAGAAGCGAGTAAGTCATACCACATTTGCCGAAACAGTTGTCGGGGGTGTCTGAGTAAGCTTTCGGGAGTATAAATTATCTCAAGCTGTAATTTTCTTCTGTCTAAGGTATTCGCTGGTTTTCTGTTCCAGTTCGATGGTTTTTCCATTTCTATTTATATCTATGAATACTGAACATGATCATTTCTGGAATTTATTACTAATTTTCTTGAACAAATATAGGGGGTCATCGAGTAATCGTATATAGAGTCCTCTAACCATGCCAAAATACCAATTATCTGGATTAATCGGATAGTTAAGTAACTCAGGGGCAATTCTTTGGATCAATTCCACCTGATGCTGGAAATTTAGGCGCCGCTTTTCTTCTATGCTTAGTAGGAGGGAGTAATTACGACTAGAATTGATTGGGAAAAACCTCTCAACATCATCAAGGTCGTATAGCTGCTCCTTAGAACTCTGCCAGCCAGCTAGCCGTTGCTCAATGTAAAAACGATCGCGCCAGTCAAGATGTTCGTGGGGAGTTTGGAGTACCCACTCTAGCCATTCTGTGAGGGCTGTTAGTGTACTGGATAGTAAGGGTTCTTGCCTAATGTGCAGAATGTGACACGCCGTCTCTTCTGGGTCAGAAATCTGCTCAGGGAACGAGCGATAGAGAACTTTACCAACTCCAAAGCATTGTCCCCCTATACAAATTCCTTGGAGAGAAGACCTGACACCATGAATAAAGGGTTGTGCATCTCCCTGTGATACGTGACCGTTTGTGTGTGTAGTGGCTAGGTGCTGGCGTTCTGGATGTCCTTGACGCTTTTTGAGGAAAAAATGCTCGTATCCCGATAGTTCTGCCAGTTGAGGCGGCAGGATACGGTCTGCTAAAGACATACGAGGGGTTACCCGGGTAAATGTCTTGAGATCGATGCCTGCATATCGAGCAATGGCTAAAACCACACGAGAGTCGTATCCTGCCGATAGTCCTAGCCAAAGTTGATTCTCTTGGTTAGCCAGCCGTTTGAGACCGGTTACCAAACTAGATTTCAACAGTTCTAAAGCGTGATTATAATCTAGAGAAGGATTAATCGGTGGCATCAAAGCTCTAGGGTCAAGGGTAGCATCCCGAATGGTTAGGACTTGGCTGGGTAGGAGGCGACGGATGCCTTCAAAGCGCGATCGCGGCGGGATAAACCAAGCAATGCCCGTTTTGTACTTTAAGGTCTTAGGGTCGGTTTTTGGGGGAACCTCTGGGAAGAGAATGCTGGTTAGTAGTGATGGGCTACTCGAACACCAACCTTCGCGGTTTTGGTCTACTCCATAGAAGCAACCCAACAAACCACTGGCATCTAGATGCATTTGACCTTGACCGATTAAAACCCAACGACCTGCCCAACTTGGGTACAGACTGGGAACGTCTCGGCTGGAAGTTTGAGGAATGGCGGTAAGAGGATCGGCTTGCGCTTCTAATGTTTCCACAGCTCGTCCGACTAGACACCATGGTATGCCTTCAGCATCAGTGGTCACACTAAGACGCAGTTCGGGACAAAACGAAATCCAAGTCAATGGGTCAAGCTGCTTGCTACACCAATGGTCTAGAGTAAATGGTTTTGAACCAACAACGAACTGTCTACGATGGAGAGAATACATTTATACCATATCCGGCTAATCAGCCTTGATGCTCGATTTAAATTAGGCGTTCCGATTGTCTGACGTTTTAAGTGTTGAGTTTAGTAAGGGATCGCGCCTCAGTAAGAGTTTGGGTAACCCGAATCATGGGGAAAGTTCGGATTCCTCAAATTTGAGATTCTTGGCTTGTCCATTGAAGCGTGATGCTTTTTTGGACTGAATCATTTCCCAAAAGAAACCCGCCGCGTTTGCCACCTGGGATACAAACAAGACGGCTGTTAGCACCAACCCTTGTTTTCCCTGCCCATTTTCAAAGGGATAGCGGAGAAGATTAAGATAATAGTTCCCTTCAATCTGGAAATTTCCCCAGCCTTTCTGTGCCCTAGTTTTATGGAAGCGGAAGGCTCCCTGTCCGTAGCTAAAATGCTGCTTCCAGAAGCTGCGAAGTGTCATCGGATGAGCATGATAAATGACGACTTCAGGTGCATAGGTCATCTGATAGCCCTGATGCAGCCAGCGATCGCACAATTCCCGATCTTCTGAGGTGGTGAAGCTTTGATCAAACCCGCCCAGTTCCCGAAAGCGATCGGCAGGTACAACCATGTTGTTGGAGGCAAAGAAGCGGGCTTGGTCGGCAATGGCGTTATAGTGGGCGTACCCCATACTAATAATGTTCTGACTCGTTGTGGAGTAAGGATTATCAGCTAGGGCATTCACCGTTCGACCGCCGACAATGCGATCAGGTGTTGCCGTGAAGCAGTTTTCTAGCGCTTGTAACCAATTCGTCGCTGGTCTACAGTCATCATCGGTGAAAGCAAGATACTTCCCGTGTGCCTGTTGAGCTGCACCGTTGCGTGCTGCTGCAGGTCCGGCATTGTTCTGTCGAATCAGCCTTAGGTTGAGTGAGTCTTTAAAGGGAGCCACCACTGTGTCCAAGGGGCTGTCACTGCCATCGTCCACCACAATCACTTCAAAGCGATCGCGCGGATACTCAAGCTGAGTTAGAGATTCCAGACAAGCCGTAAGTTGCTGGGGGCGGTTATAGCTGGGGATAATTACTGAAAAGAGAAATTGTTCCATGTATCTGATTAACTAAGGAAATTGTCATTAATGATTAGCTGGACTGGAGACTAAGTTTGGCGCAGGTGAAGTGGCAGACTGTTGCTGTCGTTGTTGTTTAGCATGGCGAGTGGTTAAGGTTTGATTCAGTAACTGTTCTGGCTTAATTAAAAGACTTTCCAATTTGCCGCTGCCGATACCAAAGGTTAAAAAACGAACCAAAGGAATAATAATCGTGCCTCTTCTCCGCCACCCCTTTTGCAGCTTTTTGTATTTCGTTTGAAAATAGCTGTCTTCAGCCAGATCCCATTTCTTTTGCAGATGCATCAAGCTAGCGAATGTCCAAGCATCGCTCCAGCGCAGCATATAGAAATGCAAATCAGACCACTTCAGAGGGGGTCCGGGAACATAGGTAACGATACAAGCGGGTTCAAAATAAACGGCACCTCCGGCTTGGCGAACGCTCATGCAAAAATCTAAATGCTCTTTGGTGTTGAGCATCGCTTCATCCAGTTGACCCACCTGATCGAAAATAGACCGACGGACTAATACACAGTGAAATTCGGCTAACTCTGTTTGAGTGCGCTCAAGGCGATCGCGAACTTCTGTAACAGGTTTTCCCTGGTCATACATTTTCTCCCGCAGCCGCCGCCGTCCCGTTTGATCGACCCAAATATGAGATTCTCCACCAGCGAAATGGACAATTTCATGAATCGGCTCATACTGACACATCAGAGGACCGACGACCGCCGCATCTGTTTCCTCCGCCGACTGTACTAAAGTGGTGAGCCAATTGGGTGAAACAATGACATCATTGTCTAAAAAGACGACATATTTGGTATCGACTTGAGATAAACCTAGGTTTCTTGCCTGGTTGGGGTAAAGGTAATACTCTGTGCGTAATAGCTGAAACCCTTTTGCCTCCGCTTGCTGTTCCAAATAGTGTCGAACGGGTGCAGGAGAATTCCCATCGACGTAGATTAGCTTATAGGGCAATTGAGTGTGAGCAAATACACTCTCTAGAGACCGACGCGCACAGCTAAATCGCTCGCGGGGAACAACCACAATCGTAACCTGGGGTTGCTCTGAGGATAGGGTATTAGAGGTAGATGGGTGAGTCGTGAGAGTCATATAAAATCCTCCGTGATAGTTGTTATGTACTTAAGGGGAGTGCCACCTCGGGGTGAGGAACTGAGTCACCCTGAAGTAGCGATTGATAAAGGGCGACAAGGGCATCATTTAAACGATTAAGATCATAATGTTGTTCCACAAACAAGCGTCCGGCTTGTCCCATTGCCGACCAACGTTCAGGATGCTCAATTAAGTAAATTAACCGATCCGCGATCGCATCGGCATCTCGTTCTGGGACTAAGAAGCCAGATACCCCCTCTTCAACTAGCTCTGGAATCCCTCCATGAAGGGTACTGATCACAGGTAGACCCATCGCCATTGCTTCTTTGAGAACGTTAACGGGAGCATCCTGATTGCCATCAGCCGCCGTCACGCTTGGTGCAATAAATAAGTGAGAATTCTCTAGTAATGTAATTAATTCCGCTTGAGATTTTTGCCCCACTAACTTAATCGCTTTTTCAGCGTTAAGGGACTGAATGAGTTGCTCTAATTCCGGGCGTAATAGTCCCTCCCCAATAATGATGTATTCCAAGTTAGAATACTGGTCTAAAACTTTCGCCACTGCTCGAATAGCATATTCAATCCCTTTCTTTTCCACTAAACGTCCTGTCGTGGCGATGCGAATTAAACCATCTTGAGGAAAGTGACGAGGTTTAAAGGGGAAACGGCTATAGTCTAACCCCGAACCATGCACTCTGATTTTTTCCGGAGGACAGCCTAGTTTGATCGTGCGGCGCTTAAAAAACTCGCAATTTGCCAGAAAATAGTCTCCCCTTTTAAATAAAGGATTATAAATAGTTTCACCGTGTTCTTGAACAAAATTGCTGATATCGTGTCCTCGAAAAATCGTAATTAACTTGGCATTCGGCGAATTGACAGCCCGGAACGCCATACCTCTGAAGCTAACGGTTCCGAACTGACAATGGATAATGTCATAGTTTTGTTGAAAATTAGGAATCAGCGTGTAAAGCAACCAAAGTGATATCGCTTGCTCTCCATGTTTGAGAAAATTTAGGGATTCCCAGGTATCTCTAGGCGATTGCACAAATTTAGATAGGAATACACCGCAACCTTTAACCACACGCCAGAAAAGATTAGCTGGAATTTCAGGGAGATAGTAAGTGCGATCAAGCAGACGGTAAGTCACCACATCATCATGCAGCTTAGTCAAATCACCGGGGTGATCCGCGTAGATATCAACCTCATGCCCTCGGTCGAGAAGACCTGTAATCTGATTTAAGATAAACGTCTCCGATAACGTGGGAAACTGACCGACTATGAACGCAATTTTCATAACATTTTTTTCTTTCTCAATACGGCGAGATTGCTCAACCTTTATTTTCACAACTCCTAGACAGCTATTCTCGAATTGAAGCACCCCCTATCATTAATCGTATCCTTTCCCAAGCACTTACATACCTAACAAAAAACATAACCAAAGACACTCTTAGCTTTTCCTCAATTCCCTTTAATCGAATATCTCGAAATGTTTTAACTACAAAATTTAGTGGTGGCAGTAGATCGGCTAAGAGTGCCTGGATTAATATCCTATTGCGCTGTAAAATCAGATGATTTTTATTCCAGTGTAGATCATAAAACCCACCCACGATTCGAGTTGTTCTTTTATAGAGCTGTTTAAAGGAATATCGCGCCGGATGAGCGACACAAGCATTGGCAGCATAAACCTGTTGATAATTAAACGCAGCAACCCGCTGTCCCCACTCTACATCTCCGCTTGATTTCAGACTAGAATTAAAAGATCCAACCCGCTCAATTACGGTTTTGAGCGTAAATAAGTTGGCTGTTGCCCCATATTTGTAGTTTTCCAGATAGTCTTTTTGCTCAAAAGCGGTAACTTTTTCAAAAAGTTCTACAGGTGTGAGTCGCTCAGGATTTTTGAAGAAAATTTTGATTTCTCCTGCCACTAAACCACAGTTGGGTGTATTGAGTAAATGTTGAACTCCCTTTTCAATCCAATCCGATGCTGGAATACAGTCAGCATCAGTAAAAGCAATCACCTCACCTTTCGCCAAAGATATCCCTTTGTTCCGAGCTGCATAAGAACCAGGCGTGCTTTCATAAGCCGCGATCGCTTGACCAAATTGAGCGACTACCCCTTTAATATCCGCTGCTTCGTCAGATGCATTATCGACAACAATCACTTCATATCCTGTTTTGGGATAGGTCTGATTTTCCAAAGCCTCTAAACAAAGCTTCAGACGCTCGGCGTCATTATAGACGGGAATGATGACGGATACAAATGGATGAGAATGAGATTCCATTTCCTTGGCGAGAAAGCGGTGATTTGTTATCAATGAAATTTTTAGGGACAGGCGGTTTATAGTCTAGAAACCTGAGTCGGGGCGGGTTTAGTCACATCTGGGTGCAACCGAAAAGATAGTAGTGAAACCCGCCCCTACACACTCAAAACTCAAAGTTTGTTTACTTTGTCACAAGCTGTCGCTGGGGCTTTTTAGGCGACTCCTTTGTGGTAAACTCCTCGTGGTAAGACCGCTCAACATTGACATTCCACAAATCGTGATTTTCGCCGAGGATGTTTTTCACGGCTAGCATCGCTGTCAGCATGGAGTGGTCTTGATTGTTGTATCGGTGCATCCCGTTCCGACCCACTGTTTGCAGGTTGTCAAAGGTCTCGATATACTCTTGCAAGACTTGAAGATGTTTACGGTACTCGCCGTCATAAACGGGGTAGGCTTTATGTTGACGGATAACCACGCCGTCTTCAACATCACCCTCCTGAACGCCTAAATTGAGGTTAATCACCTCACGAGTCGCTAATTTAATCAACTCGACATCTGATAATTCCCAAAGCGGATCACCTTCACTGCAAAAATATTCCATTCCCAAGCAGGTTTTACTTGAATCAGGCACCATCGCCGGACTCCAATTTTTGAAGTTTTGAATGCGTCCCACTTGGAATTCTGGGCTATGAATATAAATCCAGTTGTCGGGAAATAGGTCTGGCTGATTCACAATCAGTGAGACAATCAGAAAATCTCGATATTTTAGACCCTTTGCCGCTTCTAATACATGGTCAGGGGGCGGGGGGTCGAGTCGATACAGTAGGGCAGTTACAGGCATACTAGAAATGAAATGATCGCCTGTGAATTGCAGGGTTTCATCCCCTCGTTTTGCTGTGATACTCTTAACCCGAGTCCCTTCCCGTTCGATGCGAGTCACGGTTGTATGCAGATGCACGGGAGCGCCTTGACTCTCTAGCTTTTCCTGGCAACGTTCCCACATCATTCCCGGTCCTAATACCGGATACTTAAATTCCTTAATTAAGCTTTTGGCATTTTGACTTTTGAAAACGGCATTGATCACCGCTCGTTTGAGAGACATCCCTTGAATGCGCTGTGCTGCCCAGTCCGCGCGGATTTGGCTGCAAGGAATTCCCCAAACTTTTTCGGTGTAAGTCTTGAAGAAAATTCTATAGAGGCGACGCCCAAAGCAGTCAATCACCCACTCTTCAAAGGTTTCCGGTTCAAAATCCGGGTTTAATTTAGCGTGGAGTTTTGCTCGTAAGTAACTCACCAGAATTAGGAAACTTTGGACGATGCCAAGATTGGATAGGGCGTTGAACAGAGAAAGGGGATAGTTGTAAAACTTGCCCTGATAATAGATGCGGGACAGACGTGGGACTTTAATAAATTCGTCTGCCAGAATTTCATACCAAAACTGATCGACTTCGCCTACCTTGGTGAAAAAGCGATGACCGCCAATGTCAAAGCGATAGTCTTTGTAGGTTTCGGTGCGGGAAATCCCACCCACTTTATCGGCTTTTTCCAGGACGATGGGTTTAATTCCCTGTTTGAGTAGTTCGTAACCCGCCGTCAAGCCAGCAGGACCGCCTCCAATAATTACCACTGGATGATGGGTCAAGGATTTGCCTCCTAATGCTTTATTATCTTCGAGATGTAGAGGACTAGAAAGAATTGCCAATTACTAAAGAAACGAGAATTGAGGTACCGACTAATTCACGAGAAATTGACGCAAAGATGCGTTGTTCAAGCGCGAACAAGTTGCTGGGGACTGTTTGCCAGGTTGGGATAGTCGGTTGATAAGTTTGCCAATGGTGACGAACGAGTCCGATCGCAAAGGCTAATCCGCTATAAAAATAGTACAGCCAGTGCCAGGGTACGGTTTGCAAGGCGAAGAGGAAACCGCGTTTTTGATAAAAGAATTGATAGACGGAGGCGTTGATTGCCAATAGTGCCAAACTCAATCCCGCGATGCCAACCCATGCAGCCGATACCCACCAAACGGCGATTAGAGCCGCTAATAAGGTATAGACTAAGACTACACTGATGCGGTTGGAGAGGTTGAGATTCAAATCATTGACCATTTCGCGATCGCGTAATATGATCGCTGTCCAAGGGATTGCCCGATAAAAGATATCCGCTCTCAGCAGGGAGTAGGTTCTCCAGCACTTCAGATGCTTGACTTGGATGGTTTTTCGCAAGCCAATTTGATACCCTTTGCGTTTAAGTCTATTGCCTAATTCAATATCTTCTACACAAGGGAGGCGATAACTCTCGTCAAAGCCACCGACGGCTAAGAAAATATCCCGCCGGATTGCACCACAAGCCCCCCAGAAGGTTGAGGCGTCTTCTGATCCGGTTTGATGGGTATAGTGATGGAATAAATTTTTATACTGGGATAAGAAATTAGGTGCCCCCGGCTGATCATCGTAGGAGCCAATTAGGGCGGCGAGTTCAGCTTCTTGGTGGAAGGTTGTCGCCACTTTACCGATGGTGTTATCATGTACCTCGACATCGGCATCGACGAAGAAAAGAATATCACCGCTCGCTGCTTTAGCACCTAAGTTGCGAGCTTTCGCCGGTCCGCCAGAGGTGGGAACTCGGATCACTTTAGCACCGAAGTCTTGAGCGAACTGCCCAGATCCGTCAGTATCACCGTCAGCGACGACAATCACTTCAAAGGGTTGAGGTGAGGTTTGTGCAAGCCTGGTAAGGCAACGACGAAAGGCTTCGCCACCGTTATAGACAGGGATGATTACCGAAATAGTCGGTGTTGCGGTAGAGTGTGTCATCTGGCTCCTAGTCGTGGGGGTTGTTGGGGCTAGCTTAATAGTTAGCTTGGCTGACAGCATCCATCTGGGGTCAGATAGACAGTGTTTCTGGCACTCGTGTCAAGCTATATGCCAGAAATCCTGAAGATATACTTTTAAAATCTTAATCAAGCTTTGGGGTGAGCGATCGCTCATATTGAGCATCTTTACGGAATCTTCATAAAATTCGCGTATTTGGGGTGATTGTATGAAGTTTTCGTGAAGATTGATCGGATGTAACGTCTGATACGGAAATAAAATTTAAAATAACTTAAGCGTTCAGAGTATTCAAATCTGGTTATTTTGGGGAAGCAGTCTTGTTCCCTCCCCTTGACAAGGGGAGGGTTAGGGAGGGGTTTATCTCCAGTCGATACCAATGGATCAGAGGGCGACCCGAGTTTTTGGATAGGACTACCGTTGCGAATTAATGGAGGCGGGTCGCCCCTACATGGGCATTGACGCGGTGTGGGTCGCCCCTACATGGGCATTGATGCGGTGTGGGTCGCCCCTACATGACATAAGACCAATCACCAATCACCAATGACCGATGACATTTTACGCGATCGCTTGAACCTTTGGGCGGAGGGCGACCCGATTTTTTTGATAGGACTACCGTTGCGAATTAATGCAAGCGGGTCGCCCCTACATGGACATTGATGCGGTGTGGGTCGCCTTTACATGACATAAGACCAATCACCAATCACCAATGATCGATGACATTTTACGCGATCGCCTGTCCAATCTTGTGGACTTTGATCAAACTGGTGGTTCCTGGCGTACCAATGGGAACACCGGAGGTAATCACCACCTTGTCCCCGTATTCGGCTAACTCCATCTCCACCGCAGCATTTACCACATTGGTTAACATCTGTTCAGCATTGTATACCGGGGTAATCAGATAAGGTTGCACTCCCCAAGACAAAGCCAACTGACGATAGGTACTTTCTTCTGGTGTAAACGCAATAATCGGAGTTTTGGGGCGATACTTAGACACCAGTCGGGCGGAACTGCCGGAGGAAGTATTACACATAATTCCCCGTGCGCCTAATTGACTGGCAATATGACAAGCGGCTTCGGCTACGGATTCGGTGGTGCTAATACTGCAACTGGGAAACTCAGAGGAGGGTTGCAATCCTTCGGCTAGGGCTTTTTCCGTCTGGATAGCAATATTGTTCATCATTTCCACGGCGGCGATGGGATATTGTCCCACAGCAGTTTCACCTGAAAGCATCACCGCATCCGTCCCATCTAAAATTGAGTTGGCGACATCGGTGGCTTCAGCGCGAGTGGGATCAGGAGCGCTGATCATCGACTCTAGCATCTGGGTGGCTGTAATCACAGGTTTACCGAGTTGGTTGCAGCGACGAGTAATCTCTTTTTGGATTAAGGGTACTTGATCCAACGGCGTCTCAACTCCCAAGTCACCACGAGCAATCATAATTCCATCAGCAACATGGAGGATTTCCTCTAAGTTTTCCACCGCTTCCCGTTTTTCAATTTTGGCAATCACACGGGTTTTAGCGCCTGCGGCTTCAATCATCCGCCGCACGGGTTCTAAATCACTGGCGCTTCGCACAAAAGACACCGCCACCCAGTCAATCCCCGATTGCAACCCAAACCGTAAATCGGTCATGTCTTTTTCGGTGACGGATGTAACGGGTAAATAGGTTTCAGGTAAGTTAACTCCCTTTTTAGAGGACAGGAGTCCACCAATTTTCACCAAGGCGCGAATACTATCTGTATCCCGTTCTGTGACAATCAACTTGACTCGACCATCATTAATCGAAATCGGTTCACCCACGCGCACCATAGCAAACAGGGTGGGAATGGGTAAGGGAATCTCATCCGGGTTATTGCCTTCCTCGTTTAACACAAAGGTTACTTCATCCCCCGTTTTCACATTAATCCCATCGGGAGGTAGTTTTCCCAGACGAATTTTCGGTCCGCATAAATCTTGCAGCAAGGCGAGGGGTTTGCGATGTTGGCTGCTAATTTCTCGGAGTTGCTGAATCGTCTGTCCGTGAAACTCATGGGAACCGTGGGAAAAGTTTAACCGGGAAACATCCATCCCCGCTTCGATTAAGGCATCAAGGCGTTCGGGTGAGGCGGTAGCGGGTCCAATGGTACAGATAATTTTAGTGCGACGCATAGGATACTGGGTCATAACGGCAATAGAACTGATGTTCTCTCTAGCGTTTAATTTTCAGGGTCTACACACCCCTACCAATTGAACGTCTGCCTAACCGGATGATTTGTAATCCGGGATGGCGCGTGAGAACACCTGTCATAGAAGATAGATCAACTTTCTGGAAAAGGGGGTGTCGGGTGTGGGGAGCTGGGGAAGCTGGGGGAGCTAGGGAAGCAGAGGGAGCTGGGGGAGCTGGGGGAGCTGGGGAAGATGAGGGAGTAAACGAATGACGAATGACGAATGACAAATGACAAATGACCAATGACCAATGACCAATGACAAATGACAAATGACAAATGACCAGTTACAACTATGGGCAGATTTTTCCGGCAATCCTAATCAGCAACCCTTCCCTTAACCCTGACTTCAGGTAGACGTAATCCTCTGATAAAAATTAGTAGGCTTGTTATTGAGTGTCCAGCATTTTCCCGTCCTCTCAGAAATCTGAGGTGGGTTAGTGAGGTGCTGAACCCTTGTTTTAAAACCTAACGAGCATCAAGTTATATAAATTGCCAATATCAAACACTTGGCATCTTGTCTTGAATAACTGTAAGTAGCTCAAGTAATTAAGGAGGATATAAAATCATAATGGCTAATAATCCAATTTTTCAAATCAAGGAATACGGTCAAAGTATCTGGATGGATTATCTGGATCGCCAGCTAATCGAATCCGGTGAACTGAAAAACAAGATTGAGACTCGTGGAATCAGCGGGATTACCTCAAATCCCAAGTCCTTTGCTAAGGCGGTGGCGAATAACCGCGTCTACGATAGCGATATCGAAGCGGGGATCGAGGCTAAAAAATCTACATCAGAGATTTACGAATCCCTGATCTTTGAAGATATTCGTAACGCCTGCGACATTTTCCGCCCCATCTACGACGAGTCTGGCGGAACCGATGGCTTTGTTAGTATCGAAGTCTCCCCTCACTTAGCGCGGGATACCCAACGCACGATTGAAGAAGCTCGACGCTTTTTTCGCGCCATTGACCGGGATAATGTGTTTATTAAAATTCCGGGAACGAAAGAAGGATTCCCGGCGATAGAACAGGCAATTTCTGAAGGGATTAACGTTAATATCACTCTCCTGTTTTCCGTAGAGAGTTACGTGGAATCGGCTTGGGCTTATGTTCGTGGCTTAGAAGCACGAGTTGCTGCTGGTAAACCGATTGAGAATATTGCGTCAGTAGCTAGTTTCTTCCTCAGTCGCATCGATACTAAGGTTGATAATCGCATTGATGAGAGACTCAAACAGATCGGTACTGAGGAACTCAACGAAGAAGCCCGCTTACGGGAACTGAAAGGAAAAGTCGCGATCGCGAATGCGAAGGTTGCCTATCAACGGTTTAAGGAAATTTTCGAGAGCGATCGCTTTAAAGCCCTAGCTGAACAAGGGGCAAATATACAGCGGGTTCTCTGGGCAAGTACCAGCACCAAAAATCCGGACTACAGCGATGTGATGTATGTGAATGAGTTGATTGGTCCGAATACGGTGAATACTCTACCCCCGGACACAATTGAAGCTTGTGCCGATCATGCTGATGTCGCCCCCAATCGGGTAGAAAGTGAGGCTGATAAAGCGCAGAAGACGCTGGAAAGTCTGGCTGAACCCGATATTCAGATCGACTATGACCAAGTTATGGCAGAACTGGTTGAGGAAGGGATTGAAAAGTTTGCTAAACCCTTTGATTCGCTGATGCAATCGATTGAAGATAAAGCCAAGCAGCTTACGCCAGCTTAATGTTAGGTCAACAAAGGGCGGGTTTTGTACAAAGGTTACCATTAACAACCAAACGAATGTCCCTAAACCTGTCCCTACAGATGCAAACGTCAAACCTAAACAAAGGGCGGGTTTTGTACAAATGTTACCTTTAAAAACATATCGTATTTCCATACACCTGTCACTACAGCTTCAAACGTAAATCTTTAACAATGGGAGTGTTTTGTACAAAGGTTACCATTAACGAACACTCTATTGTCCCTACACCCGCACCTACAGATGCAAACGTCAAACTTACACAAAGGGCGGGTTTTGTACAAAGGTTATCATTAACCATCAAACGAATGTCCCTAAACCTGTCCCTACAGATACAAACGTCAAACTTAAACAAAGGGCGGGTTTTGTACAAAGGTTACCATTAACCACCAAACGAATGTCCCTAAACCCGCCCCTACAGATGCAAACGTCAAACTTACACAAAGGGCGGGTTTTGTACAAAGGTTATCATTAACAACCAAACGAATGTCCCTAAACCCGCCCCTACACAATCAAAATTCCTATGAATGCCCCAGCTATTGCGATCGCGTCTAAACCCACACCCCCAGAACGCCAAAATTTGGAACACCAAGCTGATTACAACACCATATCATCCTTACCAGAGGTTTGGTCGTTAGCTGCCCAGCGATTTGGGGAGACTGTCGCCTTAGAAAACCCTTACGCTAAACCCGATGTTAAGCTAACCTTTGCCCAGATGTGGCAGCAAATTCAGCAGTTTGCGGCTGGATTACAAGCATTAGGCGTCTCGACGGGCGATCGGGTGGCGTTGTTTTCGGAAAATAGTTCCCGCTGGTTTGTAGCTGACCAAGGTATTATGACCACTGGGGCGGTTGATGTGGTGCGAAGTTCTCAAGCGGAACAAGAGGAACTTCTCTATATCCTTAAGGATAGTGAAGCGACTGCCTTAGTGGTGGAAAATCAGGATACTTTAACCAAGTTAGATCAGCATTTGCATGATTTGCCGATTCAGTTGGTTATTTTATTATCCGATCAGGAACCCGACGCTGAGTCGGAGTTAAATATCCTCAATTTTTCCCAAGTGTTGGAACAGGGAAACAATCACACATTCCAACCCATTGAACAAACCCCTGACACCCTCGCTACCCTAGTTTACACGTCTGGCACTACCGGGAAACCCAAGGGCGTGATGCTAAGTCATGGCAACCTGTTACATCAAGTCACTAGCTTGGGTGCAATTGTACAGCTAGAAGCAGGCGATCGCATCTTGAGTATTCTCCCATCTTGGCATGTTTATGAACGCGCCATTGAATACTTTGCCCTATCCCAAGGCTGTACCCTGATTTACACCACGCTGCGTCATGTTAAGCGGGATCTGAATGCCCAACACCCGAACTATTTTGTCTCGGTTCCCCGTTTATTGGAATCGATTTATGAGACGGTGCAAAAGCAGCTAAGTAAAGAATCTGCCCGCAAGCAACGCCTAGTTAATATCCTATTCTCGATTAGCGATCGCTATATTAAAGCCCGTCGCCTTGTTAATGGCTTAAGTTTAGAACAGCAGCAGCCCTCTCTATTCCAACGCCTCTGGGCTAGACTTCAATCCTTGACATTGGTTCTCATTCATGCATTAGCAGACCGATTTATCTACAAGAAAATCCGCGAACAAATCGGCGCCAACTTAAAACAAACCATCTGTGGTGGCGGCGCACTTTCCCAGAAATTAGATGATTTTTATGAAATAATTGGCATTGAGGTACTCGAAGGCTATGGTTTAACCGAAACCTCGCCCGTTCTCACTGCCCGTCGTTCTTGGCATAACCTCCGGGGTTCTGCGGGTAAACCGATTCTAGAGACAGAAATTCGCATTGTTGATCCAGACAGCAGAGAAACCCTTCCCCAAGGAGAAAAAGGATTAGTTTGGGCGCGGGGATCTCAAATCATGCAGGGTTATTATCGCAACCCAGAAGCCACGGATAAAGTAATTGATGCTGAAGGGTGGTTTAATACCGAAGACTTAGGCTGGTTAACGGTTCAAGACGACTTAGTTTTAACTGGGCGGGCAAAGGATACAATTGTCCTGAGTAACGGTGAGAATGTCGAACCGAAACCGATTGAAAATGCCTGTATGCGAAGTCGGTATATTGATCAGATCGTGGTAGTGGGTCAAGATCAGCGATCGCTAGGCGCTTTAATTGTACCAAATTTCGATAACTTACAAGGGTGGGCAGAACAGAATCAGTATCACCTGCAACTCCCGGATAAGGAATCTGCTTCTGGTGAGGAAACGATTGATTTAAATAGCAAACCCGTCCAGGAATTTTTCCGCCAAGAAATCAATCGAGAAGCGAAAAATCGTCCTGGTTATAATCCCAATGACCGAATTGGTGTATTTCGCTTGATTACAGAACCATTTTCTCAAGAAAATGGCATGTTGACGCAGACGCTAAAAGTTAAGCGTCATGTCGTTAGAGAACAGTATCAAGATTTGATTGACGAGATGTTTGCTTAAGCCGCGCTTATGGGAATTAAACGTGGAATTCAATCCTTACTATTCGCCTTGGTTGTGATTGGGCTATCTGCCTGTTCTAGTTCTCTAAGAGTAGGTTGGTTCAGTAGGAATCTCCCAACTCAGACAAAAGCCTCCTATAACACCTTCACGGGGACAGAACGACGGAAAATTGAGGTTGATGCCGGAAATGAAGTTGTCCTCGACGTTCAGTCGGAGGTGACGAAAGGCGATTTAGAGATCAGAATCCTCGAACCCGATAAAGAGGTGCTAAAAAGGATAGAAACAAATCGCGATCGCGAGTAAGCTGTCATGCATTTAAATTGGGTATTAAGTAGTCGGACAAAAGAAAACGGCACTGTATGAAGTTTTGTAATGAAGAGTTCCAGATGGCTTGTTGTGGATTAGATGTGTAGGCTGACTTTATTGGTGTAAATGTAAAAATGTGTCCCTAAGACTACGCCGCCGCCCAAGAAATAGCCGTTTATTTAAAATGGTCAAAACAACGAGTGCGAGAAACAATACATAAATGGGAAGAAAAGGGGTTAGTCGGATTGTGGGATGCACCAAAAACGGGAAGAAAAAGGAAATGGAGTACGGAAGATATAGCCGAAATAGAGAAAAAAATAGAGACAGAATCAAGAAGTTATAATAGTCGCCAGCTCTGTCAATTTTTGTGAAAGGAAAGGAAAGTAAAACTGAGTGAACGTCAGTTACGAATAATTCTAAAAAAAAATTATATCTGGAAAAGAACAAGAACGTCTCTGGTGAATAAGCAAGACTCAAGAGCAAGAGCGATCAAGAAGGCGGACTTAGAGATGCTCCAATGGGCAGAAGCCGCCGGGGAAATTTGCTTAAAATACTTAGATGAGTCAGGTTTTAGCTTGTGGTATACGCCAATATATACTTGAGGAAAAAGAGAAGAACTTGCAAAGAATTGAACAAACAAAAAAGAAAGGAAAAAGGTTAAATATATGTGGCTTGTTAGAAGTGGGAAAAAGTTTTGAGTATGGTCTGGTATTAAAAAGTTTTAAAAGTGAGAGTTATATAAAATTAATGGATTGGCAAGCGACTCAAGCTAAAGAAAGATGGGAAAAAACCGGAAAATTGACAGTAGTCGTTCAAGACCAAGGCTCTATACACATAAGTAAACTCACGAAAAGCCATTATGAGAAAGACTATAGCGCCAAGCCTTATCCCATAGTAATTTGAGCCTTCCGACCAGGAGGGGAGAATTACCCCTAGAGCGCCAGTCCAGTAATCACGATGGGGGTAAAGCATGAGAAAATGGGTTGACACAACAGTTGTCAGAGGTCTGATTAGATGAAGTTTTATAAAGAATTTCTCATTCTCATTGGCTCTCCCGTACATAAGGTGATAAATTTTCCTTATATGTGTAGCGATTGGCTTGATTTGAAGAAAACCTAGCTTAATCGCTTAATTAGTTGGGTTCCCTTCGTCAACCTAACCTACAAGTATTACACCGTGAGACTTT